>JAUVLS010000200.1 GCA_030600625.1 Bacteroidales bacterium | reverse complement strand
ATAAAAAAGGAGCAGCAATTATTCATATGATTCGCCATGAAATTAATGATGATGATTTGTTTTTTGCCTCTCTACAAAATTATTTATCTGAATATGGAGATAGCGTTGCAACAGGCGATGATTTCAAAACATCTATTAAATTCAGCACAGGAATAGATTTCGACTCATTTTTTGATCAGTGGTATTACGGAAAAGGATATCCTCGTTTCGATGTGGAATACACCCAATTAGATGATACTTTATTTATGGCTGTTAACCAGTCAACTTCATCAACCGAAACCCCTGTTTTTCAGTTGTTTGTAGACTTTAAAGTTTGTTTTTCTACCGGAGATACAAGTTTAAGACTTTATCAATCAGGTAATGTTGAAATTTTCAAAATACCTTTTAATAAAACCGTTACTAACATCATTATAGATCCGAACAATTGGATTTTAAATGAGGCAGGAACGGTTGATTCTGTTGGTCCTCCCGGGAATAATAAATCTCTCTTTAGTTTTTTCCCAAATCCGGCAAAAGAAATAATTAATATCCGTTTTAATGTGAAATTATATTCCCAAAAAAAACAAATCCAAATTCTAGACTTAAGTGGAAGATTAATAAAAACCATAACTTCTAATTCGAACCTGATTCCTGTCAATATTTCTGATTTATCAAATGGAGTATATTTTGTTAAAGGAATTTCAAGTAAAAATACCTATACCTATAAATTCATAAAACAATAATTCCTAAATAAATATAAAACTCTATGGCTATGTTATAAAGTATTGTGGTTAAAGTTATGGAGGTTTTAATTTGAAATGAACAATGGAATACTGGAATCCCGCCTGCCTTTTTAATGACCAAAGACTTGTCGGGCAGGAATGGAGTGTTGGAAAAAGATTCATGCTTTCCAGTATTCCAATTATCCATCATTCCAAATAAAAACATTGATTTAGATAATAATTTATAAAAAACCACAATATATTACATCAGAGCCAACTATATTTAAATAATTGCGTATAATAAACTATAAACGACATTGTTAAACCTGTCTGACGAACAGTCCAAAAAATAAATACAAACCTTAAACTAACCCAAACTAAAAGGAGGTATTTTATGAAACAAAACTTTATATGTCCCAGTTGCAAAGGCTACTTAAATGTAGAAGAATTCATTGTTTTATCGGCAAAAACCAAAGATGGCGATGCCGGATTAATTCTTTTTAGCCAGGAAATTGGCAACTACACTACTAAAAAAAATGATGCTTTTGTAACTAAGGAAGGAGAAAAGTATGATTTTTTCTGTCCTCTTTGCCAGAAAAAATTAGCTGCTGATATTCATGATAATCTCTCACACATAATTATGATTGATGAAAATAAAAAAGAATATCAAATATTATTTAGTAAAATCGCCGGAGAAAAAAGCACTTATAAAATTGTTGGAGAATCACTAGAAATATTTGGCGATCATCATTCTAATTATATTGATTTTATTAATTTAAGTCACTTCAAATAAGCAAATAAAAAAGGGGCTAAAAGTATTTGACAGCCCTTTTTATTTCCTGTACGTAAACAATTTTAAATATTAGATTCTCTATAAGATAATTGAACTTTTTCAACAACCCCTTTTTTATTTTTAAACCTCGCGAACTGGTTTGAACCCATTCCCAAGCACTTCGTGGGCATCAATAACCGTCATAAAAGCATACGGATCTATATCTTTAATAAAATCCTGTAAAATTGTTTGTTCTCTTCTGTTAACATTTGTAAAAATAATTTTTTTATCTAATCCTTTGTACATTCCAACGCCATCTATTAAGGTTCCTCCTCTATTTAAATCTTTAATGATTTTGTCTCTAATCTCCTCGTATTTATCCGAGATAATAAATAAGGCCTTGTCATAACTTACACCCTGAAGGGTTGCATCAATAACTTTTCCTGTAATATATATAACAATCCAGGAGTATAGGGGAATTTTCCAGTCTTTAAATACCAGTAAACCAAATAATACAATGATCGAGTCCACAATTATTAGTAATAACCCCAATGACATTTTTGTATATTTAACTGCAATCATAGCAATTATGTCAGAACCTCCTGATGTTGCTTTTGATTTAAAAATTAACCCCAGACCAAATCCTATTAAAACTCCTCCAAAAACACAAGACAATAAAACATCATCAACCAATGCTCCGCTAAATCCGGCATCCAGAAAATCAATAAAAACAGAAGTTAATACAAAACCTATTACTGTTTTTACTCCAAACCGTGGTCCCAACATTTTTATACCCAAAATAGTTAATGGAATATTAAGCATCAATCCAACAATACCAATACCTAAACCATCTTTAAATATTGGTTCGCTAATAAATGGTATTTTAATACCATTACCCATAATTTCGGCTGTCATATTTTTAACAACAATACCTATCCCGTAAACTCCTCCCGGTACGATTTTGTGAGGGTCTATAAAGTATACAAATCCGGCAGCTAATATAAAAGAGCCGATAGCTATAAGGGTATAGCTATAAAACCATTCTTTTGAAAGAAATTTTTCTTTTGTAACTAATGTCATTGCTATAGATTTTTAAATTATTTGAGCACAAAATATGTGGCAAAAATATATTTTTTTAACGAATTTTGGGAATTCAAATACCAAAATCGCATAAAAAAACAAGGAGTATAACTCCCTGTTAGATACTATTTTATTATAATATTAAATTATTTTTATCCTCCGGTAGCACTAAAACTTCCATAGCGACTAAGATCTGTTCTTGGGTTCACAACCATTACCGGCATTTTAGCAGTATTAGCAATAATATATTGTTCCTGTGCTCCTAAAACATAATCGGTAAGTCCAATTCCTTTGGTGGTTATTATGAGAATCATATCAGCATCTATATTTTGAGCAAAGTCAATTGTTGCTTTAGCAGAATCGTGTCCTTCAATTTTATGTAACTCATAATCGCAATCATACTTGTCGAGAATTTTTTCTGCAAAATGAACATTACCCATTAATTTTGTATTTAAAGACTTATCTTTTAAGGTTGGAACTATGATATTAATCTTAACATCAAAATATTTAACCAAAAATAACGCCCATTGTAACTTCTGTTTTGCTTCGGCTCTGTAGTCAAGAGGGAATACAATGTCTTTAAAGACTTCTTTCTTAGAAGGCGGTCCCTGAATAACAATAAATGGAATTTTAGAGCCAACAATTACTTTTAAAGCATAGCTTCCAGTAAATTTTTGCATCCCTTTAATTCCGTGAGTTCCCATGACAACCATGCTTACGTTATTTTCTGACGCATAATCAGAAATAACATGGAATAAACTTCCTTCCAATACTAAAGGATGTAGCTCAACACCATATTTTTCATTAAGCTTTTCTATATCTTTATTTAGCTCATCAAGAGCTTCTTCTCCCTTTTTAAGAGTTTTTACAACGTGAATTAAAGTGACCTGATTATTCAGCTTTTTAGCAACCTTAATAGCGTGCTGTAATGCATATTCAGCTACTTCCGTAAAATCCCAGGGAACTAATAAAATGTCTTTTTCCATAATTTATAACGGTTTACATAATTACCCAAAAATGTAAATTTTGATTCGAAAAGTTAAACAAAACTTAAATGATTTGCAAAACTTTTTATTAAAAAATTTATTGTGAGCTTTTATAACATGTCCTAATTCATTTGTATTTACATGCTAACAGCCCTTGTATGCAAAGAGTTATATTAATGATATTCTGTTACTTATCTTTATTAATAAAATATTTTATCAATATATTTTTATTGTGGTTTTTTTTTTTCTTCTTTTGTTGCACTATCTAAAGTTTTATTAAATTTATGAAAACTCAAAAAATTAAAAACAAAAAAGTAATTGGGTTAATATACGGCATATTAACCGTTTTACTTGGAATTGGAGGAATTACTATTTTACT
>JAUVLS010000026.1 GCA_030600625.1 Bacteroidales bacterium | reverse complement strand
GATAGCAAAGAAGAATTAATCGAAAGAATATATAAAGGCATAATAGAAATAAATCAAGAGCCTGTTGTTTTTAGATGGAAGTACAAAATGGATGAAATATCCTTAAACTAATATGTTAATTTATGAACGCTCTACTAGTTGGTAAGTAATGGTATCAACTTGTATATTTTGAGTTTCTATTCCTTTAATTTTGGGGGTTTTAATTGACTTCCCCATCATCAAATTAGGCATGCTATCAAAATTCCATACTACCGGGAAATGCCCCCAACACTGAGGATTCCTGACATTAACAACAGATATGTCAGTTCCAACATATAAAGGATAATGTTTATCAAGCCAACTTTGCGAAATATGTGTATGATAAATCAAACTGTTTGGTAGAATTTGCTGTTCAACTTCTTTTAATTCTATAATAGTTTTTTGATTTAATAAATAGTGCTTAATATGAATCTGCCTGGTATAAATAAATATAGATATTACACTTATTATTATTAAGATATTCAATTTATGATTAAATGATTTAACCGACAACCAAACAATTAAGTTATAGAAAAAGTACAATCCATATCGGTTAGTCAAATTACCAGCTGAAATCTTATTAGGAGCAAAAAAATATAATCCCAAAAATAATAGAGATAATATTAAAAATACGTTTCCCTCCTTAAACAAGGTTTCGATGATAAACCTAAAGGACCAAGTTTTTCTTGATTTAATAAATTGCCAACCAATTGTAATTGTTAAAAAAGCTATTAGTACAAACAAAATCCTGTACCCGTAAGATTCCTGATGATGACTAAAACCAACCAATAATCGAATTCGTATAAATTCTTTCAACTGCTCAACAAAAGTTAATGAGGCATTTAAAATGGTATTATCAAGATGCATTACAGATATTATATAATTTATCCATAACACAAGTGAGGGGATAATAGCCAAAAAGATTTTACAAGTATTTAAAAGCCACTCTTTAAAATCCTGTTCTTTTCTAATAAGTATGCCTAATAAGATTACGCCAACCGACATTAAGAAAAAAGCAAAAACAAGAGCATGGGAGAAAAATTGGCCCAAAGTAATTAATGAAAATAGTATTAAGTTTTTTAAAGAGTTCTTATTCTTAAGTTTTAATAAAACCCCGATGCCCAGAAAATAAAATATAGCAGCAAAACTAAACGTATGATACCCCAATAATTGATAAGATGAATACATAAATGGGAAAATAAGCAAAGTAGCTGCATTTGCTTTTTTATACGATATCCGATTAACAAGAAAACGAAATGACAGAAACATTCCAATTATATAAACAAACAGATACGCTTTTTCCGCCGCCCACGAAGGTAAATAAAGGTGAAAGAAACCTATAATAAAATGAGCACTCCAATAACCAACCGGGATTGGATTTACTTCATAAAACTGATTAATAAAATTATTCCCCTTAATAATCTCTGCAAGAACATGAATGGTGTGCAAGTGCTGAAGTCCATCGAGCGAAGGAATATATTTTGTAAACGATACAGAAGCTAAGCTTAAAATCAATAAAAGATATCCCGACCAAATGGTCAATTTATTTGTTAATTTTTCTTCCATTTTTTTTGCGGTTTATAAGTGCAAGTCCAAAAATAAATACTTCACCAATAAGAAACCATACTCTGGCAAGAATTGAAAATGATATAGCCATTTCCGGCGAAACTCCATTTGATATTAAAAAAAGTGTTATCACCCCTTCGCGAATACCAATGCCACCGGGAAAGATTATGGATATTAATCCAATCGAAATACTCAAAGGAAATGCAAAAGCATAATAAATCGGAGTAATATCAAAAACAGACACAAGTAAAAAATAAAAGCCGACAGTCCAAAAAATCCAATAAATACTAATAGATAATGTAAGTTGAAAAAATTCTTTGGCATTTATTTTAGGTAAATCAATCTTTCTCTTAAAAATACTATTCCAGATATTTTCAAATAATCTTTGTATTGACCTTGAAAACAACAATAGAAATAATAATAAAGTAAAAGAAATAATAATCCAGGAATAGTTTTTTATCTTATCGGTTTGTAGAATTGGATAAATACTAATAAAAAATCCCAAACACAAATAAACTAATTGTTCTTTTAAAGAGATGAATAACAGCCTCTTAATTTCAGTATTTTCATTTTCAACTAATGCAGCACGGCCAAGAATTGTCCAGATTCGTCCGGGGATATACTTGGTAAATACAGGCATCCCGTGCGAAACAATGGCTTTTTTATTTGATATATATATTCCGTGCAATTTAAGAGCAACCTTCCAGCTAATGGCCGAGAAAATAAAACCGAGAAGTAAAAAAACAACAGAGATAATAAAATAAGAATAATTAAGTTCAATATTTCTAAAAACTAAGAAATCTATATTGTACAAATATAATAACAATGCTAATATTGAACTGTATATAAATATTTTTAAGATTACTTTCATTAAACAATGCTATTAAAAAAGTAATTTTGTTTTCTTTGATATAAGATTGATTCTTTAATTATGAAAAAAAGCATTTTACAAAAAACTTCGTATCAAAAAATATTCTTCGTAACATCTATACTAATCAATATTATTTTAGCTGTAATCATATTTGCAACAATCAACGAAAAACAAATTTACACATATTTTAATTCAGATACGCTTTACCTTCCCTCCATTTATAAAGATCTTTTTATTGATAAAAGCGGATTTGCAGGGTGGCATTTAAATGGAGCTCCCAATTTTTTACCTGATATGTTATTGTTTTTCATAGTAAGAAGCTTTTTCAATCATTTTATTCCTGCATGCTTGATTTTTAGTCTGGTTCAACTAACAATTATATTGTTATTGCTCTCTGGTCTTTATAAAGTCATCTTCAAATCAATAAATTATATTCATTTAAGTTTTGCTGTTTTACTGATGACTCTATTTTTATTAGTATCGCTGGTAAATAATGATTTTGTATATACTTTTTATTTGTTAAGCATCAGTTATCATCTGGGTGCGTTTATAATGTTTTTAATTTCTTTTATTCTACTTTTTAGATATTTGAAATACGGGAAAAACATTCATCTTATTATTCTTTTCATAGTAAGCATTTTATCTGTTATTAATGATAGATTATATATTGTTATGTTTTCGTTCCCGATATTCGCTCTAATATTTGTTTTCTTAATTCACATCGAAAATAAAAAAAGGTACATAAAAGTATTAGTTGCAAATTCTGCTTCAATATTAATTGGCTTATTTTTATTCAGGATGTTAAAATTATCCGGCTACATTCATATTATTGGTTTATCCTGGAAAGTTTTCAACTTTAATAATATTATTCCTGCTTTAAAAATCTTCCTTGAACAGCATACGAATTATATAATGGAATTAGATTTCAGAGGAATAATTGATATTTTATTTTTATTGAGTTTTGCTATTCACCTGTATCTGCTAATTAAAAATGGCATTTTCGCAATCAAGAAAAAAAAGTTCAACGAATTAGAATTTATATACTTATTAATTTTTATTCCTGTTTTATTTATTGTACTTGTAACTCCAATAATTAATGGCAATTATGTAAGCTGGGCACTTTTAAGATACAATATTTATAGTTTGTACTTGGGGATGTTCAGTTATGCTTATTTAATTTACAAGCTATATGAAGCGAAACGATTTTCAGCAAACTATTTAATAGTATTCATTGTTTTAATCATGTTTGTTGAATCAATTTTTATAATTAAAAAAGTTAGTAATAATAACTTATCAAAAGGATTAAATAACTTTATGACTTATTATCCTGAGAGTGTAAAATGTATTGATCAGTTATCAAAACAAGAAAATATAAAATTTGGAGTTGCTGAATACTGGAAAGCTAAATACATTACCATGTTTTCAAGAGAAGATGTGCGTGTGTACACAGTTTTAGACAACCTTTCGATTTGGTATCATGTTATGAATGAAAACTGGTATTTTCAGAATAAAAAGGGAAAGTTTGGCAATCCGGGATTTAACTTTATTATATCAAACAAAATTAACAGAGATAAAATCATTGAACATTTAGGGAATCCTGAAGATACAATTACATGCGTTGATAAAATTGAAATTTTAAAATATTCACAATTTCAGTTTGATAAAAAAACAAGAAAACCGTCAATAATAGATTAAAATGACAAAAGGAAAAGAATCAAAACCACATATAGGAATTTACGGGCGACGAAATAACGGGAAAAGTTCATTAATAAACCGACTTGCGGGGCAAGATGTAGCTATTGTTTCAGATTTTGCAGGAACAACTACCGATCCGGTAAAAAAATCATTTGAAATAACCGGCTTCGGACCAGTAATTTTAATCGACACAGCAGGAATTGATGATAAAGGTGAATTGGGAAATAAACGAATTGAAAAAACTTTAATTTCAATTAAAACTATCGATTTAGCTATTCTGGTTATTACAGAAAATATATTTGGGGACTTTGAAAAAATGTTGATCGAAGAATTTAAAAACGCTGATATACCTTTCTTTATCGTTCATAACAAATCTGACATTAAGCAATTAGGTGATGATTCACGCACTTCCATTGTTTCACAAACCAACGCAACAATAATAGAATTTGATACCATAAAAGCCGGGAATCTTGAGAAACTAATTCGTTTAATAAAAACAACAATCCCTGAATCGGCATATAAAACTCCATCGTTGGTTGGCGATTTATTATCGTATGGTGATATTGTTTTGTTAATTACACCAATTGATATTGAAGCTCCTGCAGGCAGAATGATTCTACCTCAGGTGCAAGCCATTCGTGACATTCTGGATAATGATGCTGTAGCTATTGTTCTAAAAGAACGTGAAGTAGACGCTTTTTTGCGTAAAACAAAAATTACTCCGGCACTTGCCATAACCGACAGCCAGATTTTTACAAAAGCCGATGCTTCTATTCCAAGGAATATTCCTTTAACAAGCTTTAGTATTATGTTGGCAAGATTTAAAGGAGAGTTTGAGCATTTTTTGAAAGGCACTCCTAAAATCTCAGAATTAAAAGATGGTGATCGAGTGTTAAGCTTGGAATCATGCACACACCATGTATCGTGTGATGATATTGGCAGGGTAAAAATTCCTCGTTGGATTTCTAACTTTACAGGTAAGAAACTTGAATATGACGTTGTTGCAGGACTTGACAAATTGCCTCGTGATATAAAAGAATATGCATTAGTTGTTCAGTGCGGAGGATGTGTTATTACCAGAAAACAATTGATAAACAGATTACGTCCTGCCATTGATGCAGGAATACCTGTTACCAACTACGGAATGGCAATCGCATATGTACAAGGAATTTATGAACGGGCAGTAGCTCCGTTTATGAAAACCAAACAATCGGTAATGGATTATTTGTAATTTTCTAATTCATGATGAATTTTACTGTTACCTTAAAATAAGGAATAACCTATATTCACATACAAACAACATTCAAGGAAAAACAAACAATGCTTTTCATCGGCCTTTCTGCAATATTCTATTTTTTTTTAGTGGATAATCCACTATTAACTCCTGTTAATTTAATATAATTGCTTTTAGTACACTTATAAACTCCGGTTATAGAATTAATTTTTAAACCCCTGATACATTGTATACTTTAGCTGCCAGAAAAGATTGTATGTACTTCCCCTAGAAGAAATTTTAGGTTCATAAATAGTTAAATTATTCATAAATATTCTATTCAGCATACAATCTTTTTTTTAATAAAATTCTGATATCTTCATTACAAATCGTTTCAAAACTTCGAAACTATCCCAAAATCGTACAAATTTGTCCGAAATAGTATATTTTTACCACTACATTTATTAGCACCAAAAACACAACTCGCATACTGTTAAATATTTACCGTGCATGGCATTAGTTTTGTGTAAACTAAAAATATATCTCAAAACAAATCTTAATAAAGAAATTAAAGAAATGTATGCAACATTTTGCAATTCTTTTCGTCTTTAATGCTGGTTTTCCTAATTATAAATTAATTATTTACAATGAAATTAAAACACTTAATTACGGCAATTTTAATTTTTTTAATGTTTACTGCTGTTGCTCAAGAGAATACTACTGAAAAAAGATTTTACAATACTAAAAGAATAAGTAACGGGCCTCCTAAAATTGACGGATTAATTGACAATAATATTTGGGATATTGTAGAATGGTCTGGCAATTTTATACAGCGATCTCCTAACGATGGAGAGGAGCCTTCACAAGAAACCGCATTTAAAGTATTATATGATGATAATAACTTGTATGTTTTAATTCGTGCTTTCGATACCGAACCTGAAAAAATAGTCAGGCGAATGTCTCGTCGCGATGGGTTTGATGGCGACTGGGTTGAAGTAAATATTGATAGTTATTTCGATAAACGTACGGCTTTTTCATTTACCGGATCAGTTTCAGGAGTGAAAGGTGATGAAATGATCAGCAACGATGGTGATAGTTGGGATTCAACCTGGGACCCGATTTGGTACCTTAAAACGAGTATCGATAGCCTTGGCTGGATTGCCGAAATGAAAATTCCATTTACTCAATTACGATTTAGTAATCACAAAGAAAGCCAGGTTTGGGGTTTTCAGATAAACAGACGCTTTTTCAGAAACGAAGAGCAATCGCATTGGGCATATTTTTCGCAAGACGAATCGGGCTGGGTTCGACATTTTGGTGAATTACACGGGATAAAAAATATTAAACCAAAACGCCAAATTGAAATATCACCATATATTCTTGCGAAAACAGAATCTTATACAAAAGATGAAGATAATCCATTTTCTGAAGGATTTGAACCTAGTTTTGGTGCCGGAATTGATGGTAAAATTGGAATTACAAACGATTTTACTTTAGATTTTACCATAAATCCTGATTTTGGGCAAGTAGAGGCCGACCCTTCTGATGTTAACTTAACCGCCTTTGAAACTTATTTCCAGGAAAAACGGCCATTCTTTATTGAAGGTAGAAATATTACAAATTTTCAGATTTCGGGAGGAGGAAACTCATTTGCACGTGATAACTTGTTTTACTCAAGACGTATTGGCCGATCTCCTCACTATTATCCGGATTTAGGTGATGAAGAGTATGCAGATATGCCGGAAAACACAACTATTTTAGGTGCACTAAAACTAACCGGTAAAACTAAAAATGGATTATCAATCGGGATTATAGAGAATGTAACAGCAGAAGAAAAGGCCGAGATTGATAATAACGGTGAAAGAAGAAAAGAAACTGTTGAGCCTATGACAAATTATTTTGTTACACGAGTTCAAAAAGATTTAAATGATAATAATACAATCGTTGGTGGTATGTTTACATCAACAAATCGTTTTATAAATGATGATCATCTTGATTATTTAAATGCCGATGCATACACAGGAGGCATTGATTTTACCCAATATTTAAAAGATAAAAAATACTACATAACATTAAAATATGCCATGAGTCATATTCGAGGTGACAGTACAGCAATAATATCACAACAAGAATCATCTCGAAGATATTTCCAGCGGCCAGATAATAATTATACAAGTTTTGATTCTACTCGCACTTCAATGACCGGTCAAGCAGGTACAATCCAGGCAGGGAAACAAGGAAGCAGTAAATGGAGATGGATGACCTGGATTACATGGCGTTCGCCTGAATTTGAAACTAATGATGTGGGCTTCTTACATCATTCAGATGCAATATTCCAGGTATTTTGGGCAGGATACCGATGGAGTGAACCATTTAGTATTTTTAGAAATATGAGTCTTAATTTTAATCAATGGAGTGGTTGGGATTTTGGCTTAAACAATAATTTTTATGGCGGAAATGTTAACATGTGGATGCAATTTAAAAATCATTGGTCGTTTGGTGGAGGCACAAATCTTGAAGGAGAAAGTACTCAAAATGATATGTTAAGAGGAGGGCCATCAATTAAATATCCCGGAAGCTTTAATTATTGGATGCATTTTGGAACAGACCGTAGAAAAAAACTACAGGTTTATGGTAATACAGGAACCAATTGGGGATTCGAAAATTCCAGGAAGAGTTCCTGGTATGGTATTGATCTTGTTTATCGCCCTTTTGATGCTTTAAAGCTGTCATTTATGCCAAGTTATTCTGTGTCAAACAGAGAACTGCAATATGTAACTACAGAAGAATATAATAATGAAGATCGTTACGTGTTTGCTCAAATTGATCAAATTACAACCGATTTAACTGTGAGAATTGACTACACCATTACACCGGAATTGACAATTCAGTATTACGGTTCCCCTTTTATCACTGCTGTAGATTATTCCGACCCAAAATACATAACAAACCCTAATGCCGATAAATTTGAAGATCGTTACAGTACAGACATGTCTTTTTCAACTGAAGATTATGAAAACGACTACGATTTCAATTTCCGACAATTCAGGTCAAATTTAGTTGTAAGATGGGAATACAGGCCAGGATCCTTATTATATCTTGTTTGGACACAAAGCAAGACAGGAAGTGTAGATCAGGGAAATTTTGCTTTTTATGATGATATTGATGCTTTATTTAATATTCATCCATACAATGTTTTTCTTGTAAAACTCACGTTTAGAATTGCAAATTAATATTTGCACATCTGACATTTTTGTCTGATGATTTAATCATTTTTCACAAACTTAACTTCAAACAAACTTGGCCAACGTTTACCTGTAATAAAATACCTGTTATTTTTTTTATCGTAAGCAATACCATTCAGTACATTGTCTCTTTCTCCATGAAAACCATTCGGAACTATTTTTCTGCAATCGATTCGTTTTAAAACTTTGCCATTTATCGGATCAAAAGCTATAATTTCTTCAGTCTGCCATACATTAGCATAAATAATTCCATCAACATATTCAAGCTCATTTAAATTGCGAATCGGCCCTTCATGATCATAAACTTCAATCTTGCCAATTTCATTAAAATATTCCGGATCAAGAAAATGTATAGTTTGAGTTCCGTCGCTCATGATTAATTTTTTCCCATCTGTTGTTATTCCCCAGCCCTGCGTGGGATATTTCAAGGTTGTAATTAGTTTAAAACTCTTTTTGTCGTAAACAAACCCTGTGTTTGATCTCCATGTCAACTGAATTATTTTATCTTTAAATGCTGTTATACCTTCTCCAAAGTATTGTGCAGGGAGGCTTAGTTCCGAGATTAATTTACCGGTTTCAAAATTGATTTTCTTCAAAACAGATTCACCATATTGGCCTGTTCCTTCATACATGATTCCATTTTCAAAAAATAAACCTTGAGTATAAGCATTTTTATCGTGTGGATATGTATTTATAATCTTACACTCATACAACTCCGGTTTAATATCTGATTTAAATCGTAATTTCAAATAATAACTATCTATTTTATTACCATTGGAATATGCAAATACTTTTAACTGATTTGATCCAGTATTTAATCCGGTGGTTTCCCATGTATAATATAAATTATCAGGATTTATAACTGTTTTAGAACCATTTGATTCCACACTCAAAGAATCTATTTTCACATCTGATTCTTTCAATCCTATTTTCACTTCTATATTATCTCCTATTGTAACCATCTCGCCCGACTTAGGAGAATCAATTTCAATTACCGAAACTCGTTTTGTTACGCTCTCTGATTTTACATTAGTATCTTGTTTTACATCAGTTTTTTCTTGATGTGAACAAGATATTTGTAATAAAAAAAGTGAAAAAAGAATAAAATTGTATGTTACCGTTTTTGTTATTTTCATATTTTAAATTAATTATTGAGTTTAGTCAGAAAATATATAATCTCGCAAAGTCGCTAAG
>JAUVLS010000225.1 GCA_030600625.1 Bacteroidales bacterium | reverse complement strand
CTGCAAACATTAACTTACATTAAAGAAATAAAACCTGATATTCCTGTTATAATGATTACCAAAAGCGAAGAAGAGGATATTATGGACGAGGCTATCGGGTCAAAAATTGCAGATTATTTAATTAAACCGGTAAATCCTAAACAAATTCTTCTAAGCATTAAAAAGAATATTGATACTAAAAGATTAATTTCTGAAAAAACATTGTCGGGTTATCAATCAGAATTTGGGAAGATAGGATTGAAAATTTCCGAAGCAAATTCATTTAACGATTGGGTTGAACTCTATAAGAAACTTGTTTATTGGGAGCTCGAACTTGAGCAAAATGAAGAAACCGGGATGCAGGAGGTTTTTAAAATGCAAAAATCTGATGCCAATAAGGAATTTGCCAGGTTTATAAAAAATAATTACGAATCATGGTTTGCTGGTTCAGAAGAGAAACCAATGATGTCGCCAAACTTATTTAAGGATCGGATATTCCCGATGCTTGATAAAGGCCAAAAAGTATTTGTTTTGGTAATAGACAATTTCAGGTATGATCAATGGAAATTAGTACAGCCTTTAATTAACGATTATTTTATAGTAGAATCCGAAGAATTATATTGTGGTATTTTACCAACAGCCACCCAATATGCTCGAAATGCCATCTTTGCAGGTTTAATGCCTTACGAAATAGACAGGTTATATCCTGAATACTGGTTGCATGATGAGGAAGAAGGCGGGAAGAATATGAAAGAAAAAGAGTTGTTTCAAACACAACTTTCGCGGCATGGCAAAAAGTATAAGTACTTCTACGAGAAAATAAGCAAGTTGAAAACCGGCGAAAAACTAGTTGAAAACATAAAGGATCTACTTAATAATCAGTTAAATATTTTAGTTTACAATTATATTGATATGCTTTCGCATGCAAGAACCGAAATAGAAATGATTCGTGAACTTGCAAATGATGAACCGGCCTATCGATCTTTAACTTTGTCGTGGTTTAAACATTCGCCTTTGTTTGCTTTAATAAAGGAATTGCAGCAACAGGATGTTAAAATTGTTATTACAACTGATCATGGAACTATTAGAGTTCAGAACCCGGTTAAAGTAATCGGAGACAAGAATACATCAACGAATCTTCGATATAAAAACGGACGGAATCTAAATTATAATCCAAAAGAGGTTTTTGAAATTCGCGACCCGCAAAAAGCACACTTGCCAAAATCGCATATCAGCACAAGCTATATTTTTGCTATAAACGATGACTTCCTTGCCTATCCGAATAATTTTAATTACTATGTAAATTACTACAAAGATACCTTTCAGCATGGCGGAGTATCTTTAGAGGAAATGATAATTCCATTCATCAAATTAAAACCAAATAGTTAAAAATTTTCCTTAAATTGCATATATGGATTCATTGATTTTAAAATCTTTGTCGGATTTAAATATTATTGCTGATAAGTTTCTTCGATTAATGCGCGATAAGAAGGTGTTCGCATTTTTTGGTCCGATGGGTGTTGGAAAAACAACTTTTATTAAAGCTTTATGCAACGAGTTGGGTGTTGTTGAAATTGTAACAAGTCCTACGTTTGCCTTGATTAATGAATACCAAACCGGGGAAGGAGAAATTATATATCATTTTGATTTTTACAGGATAAAAAAGATTGAAGAAGTATATGATTTTGGCTACGAAGAATATTTCTTTTCCGGAAATTATTGTTTTATAGAATGGCCCAATAAAGTAGCTGAAATTCTTCCTGAAAATGTGGTGTTTGTGCAAATGATAGAAAACGAGGATGGATCAAGAACGATAAACATCCGTTAATATAAGATTGTAGTAATGAGATGTTTAACTTGTTTTTGATTTAACAGGCGGGTTAACCCGCCTGTTTGTTCCTAGAATCCGCAAGTCGTGGCATAATTAATTACTTGATATATTGGCAACTATTATAAGGCTGGCTGATTTTGGGAAAAGATCACGATAAAATACTTGAAAATGCCAAGTATTTATGTTATTTTGGAAATCTTCTTTTTTATAAATTCATCCCAAACCAGAGTAAACATGTCTGATAAAGAGGAAAAAACAGGATACACATTTGGAAGAACGGGGTTCTTACCACAGGAAGAAATGATTGAAATAGGTAAAAAGAAACAAAAACTTGTAATAGGAATTCCCAAAGAAAACAAAAAACACGAAAGTCGTGTAGGGTTAACTCCTGAAGCTGTTGATATTCTTGTAAATAACGGGCACGAGATAATAATTGAAAAAGGAGCGGGCTTAGCAGCAAATTATACCGATACAGATTATAGTGAGAATGGAGCTCAAATTGTTGATAGTAAATCGGAAGTGTATCAGTGCGATATTATTTTAAAAATAGCTCCTCCTACAATTGAAGAAATAGAACTTTTTAAAACTAACCAGATTCTTTTATCATCCTTACATTTTCCATCTCAAAGCGAAGAATATATAAGAAAATTGATGCAAAAAAAAGTTACTGCAATTTCTTTCGAAGGATTAAAAGATCGGGACAATTGTTATCCTGTTGTTCGTTCTATGAGCGAAATTGCAGGGATAACATCAATATTTATTGCTGCGGAATATCTTAGTAATGTTCATGAAGGCAAAGGTGTTTTGCTTGGAGGTATTACAGGAATTACACCAACAGAAGTTATTATTTTAGGAGCAGGAACAGCAGCTGAATATGCTGCCAGAGCTGCATTGGGCTTGGGAGCTTTTATAAAAGTTTTTGATCATTCTGTTGCAAAATTAAAAAGGTTGCAAACAAATCTTTCAAATCGATTATTTACCTCTGTGTTTCATCCGAAAGTTATGAAAAAACATTTAAAATCGGCTGATATTGTTATCGGGGCAATACACCTGGGAGATAGAGGCCCTCAGTTTCTTATTACAGAAGAAATGGTAAAAGGAATGAAAAAAGGGGCTGTTATTATTGATTTAAGCATTGACCAGGGAGGATGTATCGAAACTTCAGAATGCAGGAATCATTCAAACCCGGTTTATACAAAATTTGGTGTTATACATTATTGTGTTCCAAACATTGCCTCACGAGTGGCCCGAACGGCTTCTATTGCTTTGAGTAATGTTTTTAATCCATTATTGTTAAGTATTGCAGATGCCGGGGGTGTTCAGAGGCAACTTAAAGATGACCTTGGTTTGAGGCGCGGAGTGTATATTTACAATGGAATATTAACAAATAGTAGAATTGGAGATCATTTTGGTATTCCGTCTAAAGATATTAATTTATTGATGGCTGCATTTTAATTAGAAAAAAGCTCTTAATTGAAGACTCCCGGAATTAATTGTTTTTATATTTTCTGAAACTCGTCCGTTATATATTATATTTATTTCGAGATATCCTGCCAGTTTTCTTTGAAACATTAAACTCCAGGTTGCATTATGTCCGGGTTTTAGGCCTTGTAACATTTCATAGGCTATTGATGTATTCGGATCAGAATTATAGTTAATATTCAGATAATTACCTTTAACAAGCAAATTCCCTTTTTTAGCAATAGAATAATTTATCTCGGTTCCAATTTTATGAATTTCGCTTTTCTCAGTTAATA
>JAUVLS010000293.1 GCA_030600625.1 Bacteroidales bacterium | reverse complement strand
ATATAATTTAATTCATCTTTTATATGACCATTTTCTTTATAATAAATCCATCTCCCTTCACGCTTGTTATTTTCGTACTGACCTTGTATTAAAATATTTTCATCAGAACTATAAACATTGTATTCACCATCTAGGATTCCGTTCATATAAAAAATTCTCATCATTACTTTTCCTGATTCGTAATACCTTATTGTTAATCCATCATTTACCCCGGTTTGCCATTCCGATTTCTCAGCTAAATTTCCATTCTGATAATACTTTTTCTCTGTGCCATGTTTCTTGTCATATTGGTAAGGTATTTCATTTATTTTAAAACCGTCAACTGAATAATAATTCCAGATGCTATCTTTTAATTTTCCTACATAAATACCTTGGGCTTGTAGTATCTTCCCGGGATAATAGAATTTTGAATAAACTTTAACGGAGTTTTCTTTATAAAACATTTCAACTTTAAGTACACCATTTTGATCATATCTCTTGAATTCACCAACAGGCTTATTGTCTTTAAAATATCCTGAATACTGGATATTCCCATTTTGATAAAGTTTTCCCCAATAACCTTGTTTATAACCCTTATCATCTAGTTTATTAATTGGTTCATTGTTTTGAGCTATTGCAAATGCAGTAGCAGCAGTAAATAATAGTGTGAGGAAAAAAAATCTTTGTATCATAACTTATCGTTTTTTACAAAAGTAAAAAGAATTATTAACTTTTAAGTTTAAGCTTTATATAATAAAAAAAGAGCTCCCAGATGAGAGCCCTTTAAATTTGAATCAGAGTTATGTTTATTTTACTTCTTCGAAGTCTACATCAGTTACTTCTCCATCATCTTTACCGGCAGAAGTTTCCTGGCCTGCATCCTGAGGTCCTTCAGGTCCTGGTTGAGCACCTGCTTCCTGACTAGCTTTATACATTTCTTCTGAAGCTTCTTTCCATGCATTGTTCAGTGCTTCAGTTTTAGCGTCAATATTATCTAAATCTTCTTTTTTATGAACTTCTTTTAGTTCTTCTAAAGCTTTCTCAATGTTTGCTTTTTTATCTGAAGATAATTTGTCCCCGAATTCTTTTAATTGTTTATCAGTTGAGAAAATTAAGCTATCAGCAGTATTTAATTTGTCAACTTTTTCGCGAACTTGTTTGTCAGCTTCTTCGTTTGCTTTAGCTTCATCACGCATTTTTTTAATTTCTTCATCGGTTAATCCTGATGAAGACTCAATACGTATACTTTGTTCTTTATTTGTAGCTTTATCTTTGGCAGTAACATGAATAATACCATTAGCGTCAATATCAAAAGTAACTTCAACTTGTGGTACACCACGAGGTGCTGGTGGAAGTCCATCTAAATGGAAACGGCCAATCGTTTTATTGTCTTTTGCCATTGGTCTTTCACCTTGCAATACATGAATCTCAACAGAAGGCTGATTATCAGCAGCAGTAGTAAAAGTTTCTGATTTTTTTGTCGGTATCGTTGTATTAGCTTCGATTAATTTAGTAAATACACTACCCATAGTTTCAATACCTAAAGATAGAGGCGTAACATCAAGTAATAATACATCTTTAACATCACCTGATAAAACACCAGCTTGTATAGCAGCGCCTACAGCCACAACTTCGTCAGGATTTACCCCTTTTGAAGGTTTTTTACCAAAGAATTTTTCTACAATTTCCTGTATTGCAGGAATACGAGTTGAACCACCAACAAGAATTACTTCGTCAATATCAGAAGGTTTCATACTTGCATCACTTAATGCTTTTTTACAAGGAGCTAAAGTTGCTTGTATTAATTTATCAGATAATTGTTCAAATTTTGATCTTGATAAAGATTTAACCAGGTGTTTTGGTACTCCATCGACTGGCATTATATAAGGAAGATTAATTTCAGTGCTTGTTGAGCTTGATAATTCGATCTTGGCTTTTTCAGCAGCTTCTTTTAATCTTTGAAGTGCCATAGGATCTTTTCTCAAATCAATTCCTTCATCTTTTTTAAATTCTTCAGCTAACCAATTCATAATTACTTCATCGAAATCGTCACCACCTAAATGTGTATTACCATTAGTTGATTTTACTTCAAATACTCCGTCACCTAATTCAAGAACAGAAATATCGAAAGTACCTCCTCCCAGGTCAAATACAGCAATAGTAATTTCTTTGTCTTTTTTATCTAAACCGTAAGCTAAAGAAGCTGCAGTTGGTTCGTTAATAATACGTTTTACAGTTAAACCTGCAATTTCACCGGCTTCTTTAGTAGCCTGTCGTTGCGAATCGCTAAAATATGCAGGAACTGTGATAACAGCTTCTGTTACTTCTTGTCCCAGATAATCTTCTGCAGTTTTCTTCATTTTTTGAAGAACCATTGCTGAAATTTCTTGAGGAGAATATTGTCTGTCATCTATTTGGACTCGAGGAGTGTTGTTATCTCCTTTAACAACTTTATAAGAAACACGATTAATTTCTTTTGACATTTTATCGTATGTTTCTCCCATAAATCTCTTGATAGAAGAAATTGTTTTTGTTGAGTTTGTTATGGCCTGTCGTTTTGCCGGATCACCAACTTTACGTTCACCATTTTCTATAAAAGCAACAATTGAAGGAGTTGTTCTTTTACCTTCGCTGTTTGGAATAACAACCGGTTCGTTTCCCTCCATTACTGAAACACATGAGTTTGTTGTTCCTAAATCTATACCAATTATTTTACTCATTTCGTTAT
>JAUVLS010000047.1 GCA_030600625.1 Bacteroidales bacterium | reverse complement strand
TGTAAAGGAATTTCTACTTTTTCTTCCGATTTTTCATATTTGGAAAAATATTCAGCATCGATAAATTGCAATTCTTTATTCAAATCGGCATTACCATATAATAATACATAACTGTTTGATGGATCATAATACTTTTTATGAAAGTTTTTAAAATACTCATAATCTAAGCCCGGAATTGCAGTTGGATAACCTCCTGACGAAACACCATATGTATTATCAGGAAAAAGTATTTTATCTACCTGGTAACCCAATTCTCTGGTTGGACTTGAGAAAGCGCCTTTCATTTCGTTATAAACAACACCTTTATAAACAATCTCGCCATCGATATCATCCAGTTCGTAATGCCATCCTTCTTGTTTTAGAATTCTTGGATCTTCATGTAACAAGGGATTGAAAACAGCATCCAAATATACATGCATTAAATTGAAATAATCTTTATCGTTCATACTGGCAACAGGATAAGTAGTAACGTCAGATCCTGTCATAGCATTTAAAAATGTATTTAACGATCCTTTACTTAGCACATCGAATGGACTTTTTACAGGAAAGTTTTTTGATCCGTTTAAAACGGAATGTTCCAGAACGTGTGGTGTACCATAATCATGCTCTGGCACAGTTTTAAATGCAATATTGAAAAGTTTGTTTGCATCATCGGCATCAATTTTTAGTAATCGCGCACCGCTTTTTTCATGAATAAAGTATAAACAATTGGCATTTACTTCTTTCACAAATTTATTTTCAACAAGTTTGAATCCGTGATAAGTTTGATTAACTTTAAACTCAGACTGTGGAGTACAAGCCCATGCCAGGGTCACTAAAGCTAATAAGATTAGAGAAAAAAATTTGTTTTTCATTTTTAAATGGATTTTAATTTATAAGGTTAATATTAATTTACCGGGTTTTTAGGTTAAAAAAAAGAATTTTAAATATACAATAAATTGATTATTTAACTAATAAAAACGCAAGTTTTAACAATTTATTATTACCGATTACCGATAATAGATAGTAAATCGATATAAATCATATGCCTGTAAGCGTTATTTTTTATCTATCTGTTAGAATAAAACCAGATGATATTTAAATTTTATTCTCATATTTGCTAATAAATCAAAAGAATATAAGCATTAATGCAAATATTCATTCAGAGTTTAAAAGAATGATGGAGTTGATGGGCTGGATTTAGAAATTTAAATTGATATTCAATATTAAAAAAGCTCCCAATCAGGAGCCTTTTTGTTTATCTAAAAATGATTTGTTCTCTATCAGGTCCAACCGAAATAATTTTAATTGGTACTTTTACTTCGTTTTCAATGTAATTTAAATAATCTTTAAATTCAGTAGGAAGATTGTCGTAAACATCAATTTCCGAAATATCTTTTTTCCAGCCTTTAAATTCTTTAAATACCGGTTCTAAAGGCTCGTTTATTTCATAAGGTAAATAATTAATTTCTTTACCATTTAACTTATAATGTGTACATACTTTTATGGTATCAAAACCTGTTAAAACATCGGCTTTGGTAATAATAAGCTCGGTAACACCATTAAGCATTACGGCATATTTAAGTGCAGGTAAATCGAGCCATCCGCAACGGCGTGGCCGGCCGGTTGTAGCCCCAAATTCGTGTCCTTGTTTGCGCAATATTTCACCTTCTTCGTTTTCCAGTTCAGTTGGAAAAGGACCGCTGCCAACACGAGTACAATAAGCTTTAAAAATACCAATGACATTCCCGATTTTATTAGGAGCTACACCTAATCCTGAACAAGCTCCCGCGCAAATGGTATTCGATGATGTTACAAAAGGATACGAGCCAAAATCAATATCGAGTAAAGTGCCTTGTGCACCTTCAGCTAAAATTAATTTTCCTTCTTCAATATAATTATTTATTTCATGTTCACTTTCAATAATCCTGAACGATTTTATTAATTCAATGCCTTTGAACCAGTTTTCCTCATATTCCTTAAGATCATACTCAAAATCGTATTGTTTTAACAGACCTTTGTGCTTATTAGTCAGAGAAACGTATTTTTCTTTAAACCCAGGGTTTATTATATCTCCAATTCGTAATCCGTTTCGGCCGGTTTTATCCATATATGTTGGTCCAATACCTTTTAAGGTAGAACCGATTTTTGTTTTTCCTTTAGCAGCTTCCGAAGCAGCATCAAGAATCCGATGCGATGGTAATATTATATGTGCCCGTTTTGATATGAAGAGATTTTTAGTTAAATCAACATTTAGTTCCTGAAGTTCTTCAATTTCTTTCATAAATATTACAGGGTCTATAACAACACCGTTTCCAATAATATTTATAATTTCCGGACGAAAAACTCCTGATGGTATAGTATGCAATACATGTTTTATTTCGTTAAATTCCAATGTATGCCCGGCATTCGGACCTCCCTGAAAACGAGCTATAACATCAAATTTGGGAGCCAAAACATCCACAATTTTCCCTTTACCTTCGTCACCCCACTGAAGGCCTAACAATACATTTAATTTCATTTATTAATCTGATTTAAAAATACGTTTGCAAATTACAACAAAAGCTTAAAAATAAAAAAATCCCCACGTTAAGAGTGGAGATTTTTAAATGTTTTATAAATTAGTTATTAACTTTTTTTGTTTTGTTTTTTTGCTACACAATCTTTACATGTTCCATAAAAATACAAGGAGTGATAATTGACGTTAAATTCCATCATTTCAGCAGCCGTTTCCTGTATTTCCTGAATACGTGGATCGCAGAATTCAAGAACTTTACCACATTCCTGGCAAATTAAATGATCGTGCTGGCGGCAATTATGTGCTTTTTCGAATTGAGCGATATTTTTACCAAACTGGTGTTTAATTACCAGGTTACTTTCAAGCAATAATTCAATGGTATTATATAAAGTGGCACGGCTTACTCTGTAGTTTTTATTTTTCATCGAAATATATAAGGATTCGATATCAAAATGATTATCTCGTGAATATATTTCATCAAGAATAGCGAAGCGTTCCGGAGTTTTTCTATGACCTCGCTTTTCCAGATATTCAATAAAAATTATTTTTACGGTATCTTTTGTATTACTACAAATCATAAACAACCATTTATTAACGACTGCTAAAAGTATGAATTATTTTTGTTATTTAGAATTAATTTAAAGAAAAATTATTTTGTTAATTCTTCGTTACGTTTTACTGAATTAACACCTTTAATTTTGCTAATATTCATTATAAGGTTGTTAAGGTCAGTTACATTATGAACGTACAACTCAATTTCGCCTTCGAAAATGCCATCGTGTGTTTCAATAAATATTTTACGAATATTTACAGTAAGTTCATTGGAGATTATGGTGGTAATATCAGAGGTTATACCAATTCGGTCGATACCGTTTAGAGTTAATTTTGCAAGTGATGAAAGAAATTTTTGTGATGTCCATTTTGCAGGAACAATATAATTACCTTCGCTTGACATTATACGAATAGCAGTAGGACACTTTGCTTTGTGAATAATTACGAAATCATCCTTAGGGTTTTTATATCCGACAACATCATCGCCGGGAATAGGATTACAACATTTAGCAATTTGTATTTTATTACTTTTCTGATCAGAATTGTCGTCAATAATTAAAGGATTCTTATAATTAAATTTTTGTTTTTGTTTGAGAGCTTCACTATCTTTTTTAGTTTTACTTGACGATGTAGTTTTTGAAATTTGCAAGCCCCAATATCGAATGATTTTATTTTTAGTATTCTTTTTTAGAATTTTTTTAAGATTATCAAGTTTTATGATTCCGCTACCAATTTTACTATATAGTTCGTCTTTGTTAACGACTTCATATTCAGGTAATACTTTTCTTAATACTCGTCCGCTTGGATGAACCTTAAGTTCTTTTAATTTGGATTCAAGTATTGATTTTCCTTTTTGTATACGATCTTTAGTTTCGGCTTTAATGGCATCTGTTATGCTGGTTTTTGCTTTAGCTGTTTTTACATGATCGAGCCATTCTTTCTGAATTTTTTGTTTGTTTGATGTGATGATTTCAACCTGATCTCCACTTCTTAAAACATGATTTAATGGAACGAGTTTATGGTTTACCTTGGCTCCGATGGCTTTATTTCCAATCTCGCTATGTATTTCGTAAGCAAAATCAAGAGTTGTTGAATATTTAGGTAAAGTTTTTAAATTGCCTTTTGGTGTAAAAACCATAATTTCGGCCGAAAAAAGATTCATTTTAAATTCATCGAGGAATTCCAGAGCATCGGAATTGGGATTTTCGAGCATCTCACGAATCTTTTTAATCCACTTATCTAATTCGCTTTCGTCCGATTCTTCTCCTTTATATTTCCAATGAGCAGCAAACCCGCGTTCTGCAATTGCGTCCATTCGTTCCGAGCGAATCTGAATTTCGACCCACTTACCATTAGGTCCCATAACTGTAGTATGTAGTGCTTCGTAACCATTAACTTTTGGAGAGCTTATCCAATCGCGTATTCTGTCAGGTTTAGGAGTGTAAGTATCTGTAATAAGAGAATAAATTTGCCAACATTGTGCTTTTTCTGTTTCTCTGCTTAGTGATTTAAAAACAATGCGGATAGCCATTAAATCATATACTTCTTCGAACAGTATATTTTTTTTCTGCATTTTATTCCAGATTGAGCAAATTGATTTTGGGCGGCCATTAATATCAAATTCTATATTGTTTCGCTCAAGTTTTTCGATTAATGGTAATGAGAATTTATTAATTTCCTGCTGGCGTTTTTTCTCATTATATTTTATTTTAGTAGTAATTTCATCGAAAACGTTTGGATGGCGATATTTTAAACTTAAATCTTCGAGTTCGGTTTTTATGGTATATAAACCCAAACGATGTGCCAGGGGAGCATATAAATAAATGGTTTCACCGGCTATTTTTAATTGTTTGTTTGGGGGCATCGAGTCAAGTGTACGCATATTATGCAATCGGTCAGCAAGTTTTATGAGTATAACACGTACATCATCCGATAATGTCAAGAGCATTTTTCTGAAATTCTCGGCCTGCAATGATGAGCGTTTATCAAATACACCGGAAATTTTAGTTAAACCATCGATAATAGAAGTGATTTTTTCACCAAAAAAGTGTTCGATATCTTCTAAAGTATATTCGGTATCTTCAACAACATCATGCAATAAAGCACATGTAATAGAGGTGCCTCCTAATCCTATTTCTGAAGTAACAATTTTTGCTACAGCTACAGGATGTACAATATAAGGTTCTCCTGATTTTCGTTTTATCCCTCTGTGTGATTCTTTTGCCAGATCAAAAGCTTTTCTTATAAGTTTAATGTCTTTAACTTTAACATGTTTTGAGCAGCTCAAAATAAGATCTTTATACAATTCTTCTGCATAAGCATCTTCATCGGTAATATTCATTTTGACTATGGAATCTTTACTACTCATAAGTTTTAAATCAATACGCAAACTACAAATTTAATGAAAAAAAGATGAGTTTAGTTTAAAAAGGTGCTAAGCGACTTATTTTATTCTTCGACAGGTTCAGAATAACGTTTAGTCAGCTTGTTAGTAAATCCCTGCCTGCGGCAAGCAGGCGCTAAGCACCTAACCTGCCTGTTGGCAGACAGGAGTGCAATTATTTTAATTTTTAGATTGGACTCAATAATAATTAAGAATCGGTATTGCAGTGATATTACGGATAGATAACAGTAATGTTCCCTCTTTCTTCTACAATTTGATCGTTGGGGGATTTAATTCTAAGATAATAAATATACACTCCGGCAGGAGCCGGGTTGCCATTTGGTTCCTTTCCATTCCAGGCTTTTGTATAATCACCTGTTTCAAAAATTACATTTCCCCATCTATTGTAAATTCTTAATTCATAATCCTTAGGTATGAAAGTAAATACAGGTTGAAATAAATCATTTATGCCATCGTCGTTGGGAGTAAATGCTTCCGGAATAAAAACCCGGGGTTTTAGATAAACACAAACAGTATTTGATTGACTGTAATCACTTTCGGAAGCACCTTCCTCGGTTCCTATGACAAAATAGCAAAACTGGCTGTAACTTTGTAATGACTCAATGTTGTCGTCAAAAAAAATAAAGTTACGAGATCCTATCAACTCAGGTTCCGAATTGCTTACGATTCTATAGATATCATAATCTACCAAATTACCGTCTTTAAAACTATTCCAGGTTAAAGTATTATTGAATCCTTCTTGCTCAACTTCTAAAACTATGTTATTGATTATATCTGAACTTGTAGTTTCATTTTCGCATGCATTAACCGAAACTAATTTATAGTAACTTACTTTAGTATCGGGTTCTGAATTGTAATCTGTAAGAGTAATTTCGGTTTCGGTTGTAGTAATTGTTTCTAAAGTATCAAAAACACCTGTATATGAATCAGATTTTAATAGTTTATATTTATTCAATTCGTTTGGATCAATTTCAAATTTCAGATTGGTATTATTACCTTCAACTGATGCAGAAATAGCGTTAATATAATCAGG
The DNA here is from genome assembly GCA_030600625.1 of Bacteroidales bacterium. Next base: position 1,778 of record JAUVLS010000047.1, on the reverse strand, counting down.
GCTCAAAGGCATTTGGGTAAATTTTTCAATTGGATTGGAATAGCTGGTCGAGTCTGTATTATCCCATTGTGTTTCAACAAAAATTGTATAATTTGTATTTTCCAGAATATTTGGTATCGCATATTCTAAATTGGATGTATCAACATTTATTTTCGGTTGTAAAGACCCATTTTCTATAATATTTATTGTAAATAGTGAGGGCGTCCATTCATTTGTAGGGAAAGTAGCTTTTAAATCCTTCCAGTTCAGATTTATTTGTCGCAGGCAGGAATCGTAGTTAAAAGTTAAATGGTATGTAGAAACTATTTTTGATTTGATTGAATTATCATTTTCGACATTAATTTTATATGACCTTGGTTTGTTGTGTGCTTGAGCAGTAGAATCAATAAATAAAGGTATTGAAAAGTCGGTAATTGTATGTAATGGTGATAAATTGGTTATCTCTAAACTGTCCCTGAAAATCTTTAAATTTTCAGTACCATTATAATCCCACGATATTCTTACATGACCCTGATCGTTAATGACACTAACGTTTTCAATGGTTAATGTTTGTGATCTTCCTTTTTTATTAATCAGGATAAAAGAAAGTATAATTAATATTGAAATTAATAATTTTTGCATAATTAGTAATACAATTCTATAAACGAAAATAAGAATATTAATTGTATTTACCGGCTATAGTTTTAATTAAAGTTTCTTCGTGCAGATATTTATTTGCAATAAGAATTATTTCATCAGGAGTTATTGTTCTTATGGCTTCAACAGCTTTATCATAATAATTAGTATCGAGCCCTAAATCTATTATGTTTATAAAGCTGGCTGATATTTCAAATGGACCATCGAAAGATCGTAACAAATCACCAAGCATATAATTTTTAACCAGATCGAGTTCTTGTTGACTAACTTTCTCTAATCTTAGTTTTTTAATTTCAGTTATAACATCAGCAATGGCATTTTTTGCAACATTGGCTCCGACTTCAGATAAAATTACAAGATATCCGGCATGTTTTAATGAAACCAAAACCGAACTAATTCCATAAGTATATCCTTTTTCTTCGCGAATGGTTTTCATTAAACGTGAGCCAAAATATCCGCCTAAAATGGTATTAACCACATTTAATTTATGATAATCGGGATGCTCTTTGTTAATAATTATCCCCCCTAAACGTATGGCAGATTGTGTTACGTTTTCTTTTTCAACAAATGATTCCATCTTAGGTTGGTATGTTATATCAAAATTTAATGATTTAGCTTCAGTTTTTATATTCCAGTCCTTACTTCCCAAATACTGATTAAGAAGCTTAATGTCAGAATCATCAATTTTGCCTGACAGAATTATTTTGCAGTTTCCTGAATGGTAAAGCCTTTTATGAAACTGAATAACATCTTTACGATTAACCAGGTCATAATCTTTAAGTTTTGTTTTTTTGCCATAAGGATGATTTTTACCAAAAAGTTGTTCGTTGAATTCGCGACGTGCAATATTTGTAACCTTCTCTAACTCAACCTGAAACTGTTGCTTCCTTTTGCTCAGAAAAGTTTTCAGTTCATTCTCAGGGAATATAGGATTTTTAATGATATCATCAAGAATTTTTATTGTTTCCGGTAAATATTTCTTAAGTGAATATAAAGTAATATTTCCAAAATCCTTGGTTGGGTTGGGATGAATGAAGGCTCCATAATAATCCAGCTTTTCAGCAATTTGTTGGGATGTCAGGCTTTTAGTTCCTTCAATGAGCATCTCATTTACAATGGTTGCAATCAGAGGTTTTTCCTGA
>JAUVLS010000027.1 GCA_030600625.1 Bacteroidales bacterium | reverse complement strand
TGAAAAAGGGTGTTTCTAAAAAATAATTTTATCTTTGCACGACAATTTAACTAATTGTAGTTTATAATGTTTAATGACAGTTAATAAACTTTACAATGGTTAATGCCGATATAGAAATAAAGGAACATTATTGCGAAGCATATTAATGCGACATTTTATTTCATAATCGGTATTGATTAATAGGAAAATAAATTAATAATTTCAATAAAATAGTTTAACAAATGCAGAATAAAGGAGCTATTGGAACTTTGGCCATTTTTATGGCCGTGATATGTATCTATTACTTATCATTTACTTGGATTACACAAGGAATTCAAAAGGATGCAGAACAATATGCACAAGGGAATCCTGATAAAGAATATGAATATAAAGATTCATTATCTGGAGAAGTAGTTTACAATCTTGGAATAAGAAAATATACATATAGAGAATGCCAGGAAAGAGAAATTAATCTTGGTCTTGACCTTAAAGGTGGTATGAACGTAATTCTTGAGATATCTGTTGAAGATATTATCAAGGCTATGGCAAATAATAGCAAGGATACGACTTTCCAAAGAGCAATAAGTTTAGCAAAAGAATATAGTAAGGAAAGCCGGGATGATTTTGTTACATTGTTTGGAAAAGCATTTAACGAAGTTGATCCAAATGCTAAATTAGCAGCAATATTCAATACCATTGAATTAAAAGATAAAATTGACTTTAATTCAACAAATGACGATGTATTAAAAGTTATTCGCGAAGAATCAAAAGACGCAATTGATAATTCATTTAATATTCTTCGAAGCAGAATTGACCGATTTGGCGTTGTTCAGCCAAATATTCAAAAATTAGAAGGAAGTTCAGGCAGGATAATGGTTGAATTGCCTGGTGTAAAAGACCAGGAACGTGTACGTGATTTATTACAAGGAACTGCTAATCTTGAATTTTGGGAAACATATAACAATACTCAGGTTTATACTTATCTTCTTCAAGCAAATGAGGTTATTTATGGAATAGAAAAAGCTCAAAAAGAACTTGAAAAATCAGAAGAAGCTGTAGTTGAGGTTGAAGAAACTGTTACTGAAGAGCCAACAGAAGAAACAGAAGAATTATCATTGCTTGATCAGTTAGAGTCCGATTCAATTACTCAGGATTCAGAAGATTTAACTCAAAATCAAATCGCTGAAAGATATCCTTTATTTTCAGTATTACGTCCGAGCATAAACCCACAATCAGGACAACCTATGGAAGGTTCTGTAGTTGGTATGGCACATTATTCTGATACTTCAAAGGTTGATGCGTATTTGAAAATGGAGCATGTAAGTTCTGTATTTCCAAGAGATATGGAATTTAAATGGCATGTAAAACCGTATAAATACGATGAGTCTGAAAGCTATTATGAGTTACACGCAATAAAAGTTACCGGTCGTGATGGTAAAGCTCCACTTGATGGAGATGTGGTAACAGATGCAAGATCAGAGTTTGATCAATCAGGTAATGCCGAAGTAACTATGGCTATGAATGCCGATGGTGCTAAAACATGGGCGCGACTGACAAAAAATAATGTTGGAAACTTTATTGCCATTGTTCTTGACGACTATGTTTATTCAGCACCAAGGGTTAATCAGGAAATTACCGGTGGACGTTCGTCAATTTCCGGTGATTTTACGGTAAACGAAGCAAAAGACTTAGCTAACATATTAAAATCAGGTAAATTACCTGCTCCTGCAAGAATTATACAGGAAGAAATTGTTGGTCCATCATTAGGACAGGAAGCAATCGATTCCGGTTTAAATTCATTTTTAATTGCGTTTCTTGTTGTATTGGCTTATATGGTTTTTTATTATAGCCGTAAAGCAGGATTAGTAGCAGATATAGCTTTGGTTGTAAATATGTTCTTTATTATGGGAGTTCTTGCTTCGCTCGGAGCTGTGCTTACATTGCCCGGTATTGCAGGTATTATATTAACTATTGGTATGTCGGTTGATGCCAACGTGCTTATTTACGAACGTATTCGTGAAGAACTTACAGCAGGCAAAGGAATTAAATTAGCCATTAAAGATGGTTATAAAAATGCTTATTCAGCAATTATTGATGCCAACGTTACAACATTCTTAGTTGCAGTAATCCTTTATGTTTTTGGTACTGGTCCGATTAAAGGTTTTGCAACAACTTTATTAATTGGTATTTTAACATCATTATTTACTGCTATTTTCTTAACAAGGTTGGTTTTTGAATGGTATCTGAAACGCAATAAACCAATTACTTATTCAACTAAACTGACTGCTAATGCATTCAAAAACACAAATATTAAGTTCTTAGAAAAACGTAAGATTTTCTATGCAATTTCTGCAATTGTTATTTTTGTTGGTATTGGCTCATTAATTACCAGAGGATTAAATCCAGGGGTTGACTTTACAGGAGGAAGAACATATGTAGTTCGTTTCGAAAATTCTGTTAGTACTGTAGATATAGCAAATTACTTAGACGAAGTATACGGACATGCCCCTGAAGTTAAAATCTTCGGTGACGATAACCAGGTGAAAATTACTACAAAATATCGTATTGACGAAGATGCCGTTGAAGTTGATAAAGATGTGGAAACGAAGTTATTCGAAGGATTAAATCCAATTCTTGGTGACGATGTTACTTTCGATGATTTCAACACGAATTATAAGATGAGCTCGCATAAAGTGGGGGCAACAATTGCTGATGATATTCTTTACAAATCATTGCTTGTAATTGTACTTGCTCTTGTTTTAATGTTCGTTTATATCTTTATTAGATTTAGAAACTGGCAATATGGTTTAGGAGCAATTACTGCATTACTGCACGACGTATTGATAATTCTTGGTATTTTCTCATTAACATGGGGGATATTACCATTCTCGTTAGAAATTGATCAGGCGTTTGTTGCAGCAATACTAATGGTTGTAGGATATTCTATAAATGATACGGTGGTTGTATTCGACCGTATCAGGGAGTATATAACATTATACCCAAAACGTGATCGACGTACAATTATGAATGATGCTTTAAATAGTACATTAAGTCGTACGTTCAGTACATCCTTAAGTACATTTGTGGTAGTACTTGCTATCTTTATTTTTGGTGGTGAAGTAATTCGCGGATTTGTATTTGCATTATTAATTGGTGTGGCTGTTGGTACATATTCATCATTGTTTATAGCAACACCTGTTGTATTTGATACAGTTCACAAAAAAGAAGAAAAGAAAAAGAAGAAATAAAATTATATCTTTTATAATTGAGAAGCCCCTTAACTTAGGGGCTTTTTTTTTGGTTAAACCCAAGCTTTGTAATAAAATTAAGAGAACAAAACTAAATGAAGGATTGCTAGGTATTTAAGAAGCTTGAGTAGTTAGCTCTTTGGGTTCAACGAGCTCCTATTGCACTATCTTAGAAATGACAAACAAATCAAATTGTAACAGGAAAAATTAAAGATATAATATATAAAGCGAGTTAAACAAAATGTATATTTGTAGAAACTGATATGATGTTAGATATCTTTCTCTTTATAAGCGGACAAGAAATTTTTATTATTCTTTTAATAGTATTACTGTTGTTTGGGGCGAATAAAATTCCTGAAATAGCTCGTGGACTTGGAAAAGGTATGCGTGAGTTTAAGAAAGCTACTGATGATATTAAAAGAGAAATGAATGATCATACAAATGACCTTAAAAAGGATTTTAAAGAATTGGATGATGATATTAAAAAAGTAAAAGAAGATCTAAAAGGATAACGAATTGCACTTCTAATTTATGGATTACATTTTTCTATTTCTCGGTTTTGTTTTATTAATGTTAAGTGGCGACTTCTTAGTAAGGGGGAGCGTTTCGCTTGCCGGACATTTTAAAGTTTCAAAATTAGTAATAGGACTTGTTGTGGTTTCGTTTGGTACTTCTGCACCAGAGCTGGTTATAAGTTTAGATGCTGCAATTATGGGACATCCTGATATAGCCATTGGAAATGTAATAGGTTCAAATATTGCCAATATTGCACTGGTGCTGGGTTTAACAGCCATTATTCTCCCAATTAAAGTTAAGAAAAAATCAATTCGCTTTGATTGGTCTGTAATGATGTTAATTAGTTTGCTCTTTTTTATTTTTTGTATCACTAACTCAAAATTGGAATTTTACGAAGGCATAATCTTCATTATTATTTTGTTTGCATTTATTTTTAGATCGATTCACAAATCAAGAAAAGAGAACTTAAAAACCCTTGAAGAATCAATACTTCCAAAGTATAATTTATTTGTTTCAATTATATTAGTTATTGTTGCTGCAATCGGATTAATATATGGTGCTAAATTTTTAGTAAGAGGAGCATCAAGTATTGCAAAAGAAATGGGTGTTGATGACAGAATAATTTCGGTTTCTGTAATTGCCCTGGGAACAAGTTTGCCTGAATTAGCAACATCAATAGCTGCTGCTATACGCAAAGAACTGGATATTTTCATTGGAAATATTATTGGGTCAAATATTTTTAATATTCTTGCAATACTTGGTATAACAAGTGTTGTAAAATCTATAGATGTCAATCCTATGGTATTAAAATTTGATATTTTCTGGATGTTGGGAATATCATTACTTTTATTTTTATTTCTTTTGCCTTTAAGAAAAGCTATGATGACCCGGTGGAAAGGATTGGTTTTTGTGGTTATATATATTGCGTACATTTATTTAGCGTTTACTATAAAAGGGGCTTAACTTAAATTAGAAACAATGATTGTAGCTAAAAATATCAAGAAATCTTATGGTGATTTACAGGTTTTAAAAGGAATCGATTTAGAAATAAAAAAGGGGGAGATTGTTTCTGTTGTAGGTCCTAGTGGTGCCGGTAAAACAACTTTTCTTCAAATACTGGGAACTCTAAGCCGTCCTGATTCAGGTCAAATTTTATTTGATAATAAAGAAGTTAGCAAGTATAAAGACAAGCAATTAGCATTATTTCGAAATAGAAATATTGGTTTTGTATTCCAGTTTCATCATCTTTTACCGGAATTTACTGCATTAGAAAATGTTTGTATCCCCGCTTTTATAGGAAAAATGCCGAGAGATAAAGCTGAGAAAAAAGCGAGAGAAATATTAACATTTTTAAAGTTGGATCATCGAATTGATCATAAACCAAAGGAATTATCGGGTGGTGAACAGCAGCGTGTTGCAGTAGCAAGAGCATTAATTAATGATCCATCGGTTATTTTTGCAGATGAACCATCAGGAAACCTTGATTCTGAAAATAAAAAAGAGCTTCATGATTTGTTCTTTTCACTTCGCGATAAATATAATCCTTCAATCGTAATCGTTACACACGACGAAAATTTAGCGAATATGGCTGATGAAAAATTAACTATGAAAGACGGTTTATTTGTTTCTTGAAAATGAGTGTTGCGCAAGAATTAATCGAAATAAAAGATTTTTTAAACGAAAAAGTCGATAAATATAATAATCCGGATTTTATTGAAACTGATCCTATTCAAATACCACATTTATTTTCTGATAAAAATGATATAGAGATTTCCGCTTTTTTTGCATCAACTATTGCATGGGGACAAAGAACTACCATAATTAAAAATATGCAAAAGTTAATGGCTCTGATGGATTATAACCCTTACGAGTTTATTATGAATAGTTCTGAAAAAGATTTAGATCGGTTTAATCATTTTAAACATCGTACTTTTAATGGCGAAGATTGTAGGTTTTTTATTCGATCGATTAAAAATATTTATAAAAATCATGAAGGATTAGGTAGTTTGTTTCAGGAAATTTATTCAAAAGAAAAAGACATTTTTAAGACTTTAATTGGTTTTAGAGAAGTCTTTTTTGAAATTAAACATCCCGAAAGAACCCAAAAACATGTATCAAATGTTTTAAAAGGCGCATCAGCAAAAAGGTTAAATATGTTTTTACGCTGGATGGTTCGAAAAGATAATAACGGAGTTGATTTTGGCTTATGGAGTAAAATACCTATGTCCGATTTATTTTTACCTCTGGATGTACATACCGGAAATGTTGCCCGAAAATTAGGTTTGTTGAAAAGAAAACAAAACGACTGGAAAGCTGTTAAAGAAGTGACGGAAATATTAAGGAAATTTAATCCGGACGATCCAATAAAATATGATTTTGCTTTATTTGGATTAGGCGTTTTTGAAAAGTTTTGATTTATGCCAAACGATTATTTCAAGTTCAAACAATTTACTATTCATCAGGATAAATGTGCCATGAAAGTTGGTACAGATGGAGTATTGTTGGGTGCATGGGCAAATTGTGAAAAAGCAAAAAATATTTTGGACATTGGAACAGGAACTGGACTTATCACTTTAATGCTGGCTCAAAGATCAAAAGCAAATATTGATGCTATTGAAATTGATGAAGAAGCATGCAGACAAGCGAAGGAAAATGTGGGAAATTCGTTATGGAGGGAAAGGATTATAATTATAAATAAATCTTTTCAGGATTTCTCTGAATCTACAAATGAGAAATACGATTTAATTGTTTCAAATCCACCATATTTTCAAAATTCGCTATTTGCTCCTGATGAAAAAAGAACCAATGCTCGACATAATTCGAATCTTGAATTCGATGACATTATAAATGGTACAGTAAAATTGCTTAATGAGAACGGAATATTAAGTTTGATTCTGCCATATATTGAAGGCACTATGTTTATTTTGAATGCTGTTGAAAAAGGATTGTATTGTATTCGCCAAACGAATGTTTTACCAAAACCGGGGAGTGAACCAAAGAGGTTATTGTTAGAATTTATGAAAATTAAAAAACCGCTTGTTGAACAAGAAATAATAATTGAGCTCAACAAACGGCATGAATATTCTGAAGCTTATAAAAACCTTACAAAAGATTTTTACTTGGCTTTTTAATCTAAATCGATTTCTTCTTCAACAAAAACAATTCCGTATTCTTCTAATTCTTTAAGAACCGGTTCGTAAACATCTTTCATTGTTGGCACAATAACGCCTTTTTGATTTATAACTCCGGTTAGGAAAAGTTTTGTTGCAATAGCAACAGGTATTCCAACAGTTATCGACATCGCTGTATGAACCTGATCTTTACCAATTACTACTAACGATGAGGTAATTCGTTTGTTTTTACCATTTAACTTATAGTCAAATTGATGCTGCATAGCAATCATATCTTTGTCTTCAGAACCTAAAGCCCATTTTTCTTCCAATAATTTTTGCAGGATATGTGCCGGAGTTGCATTTGGTATTCCAATTTTAGTGTTTTCAAAAATGCCTAACCATTTTAATCTACTCATAGTTTCCGACTCCATGTCTATTCCAACATAATTACAAAGTTTTTGCTCGACAGAATCTTTTTCGTCATAAGGTAAAAAGCTGTTGATAAACTCTCTATATGTTAAGTTTTCAGAGTTATCAATTACATAAGTGTCATCAGTTGCACCCAGCTGTACAAATACATTCCATCCGGCACAATAACCCGGACGACGTAATGTTCCGCGTAATAATGTAGGGATATCTTCAAGACCATAAGTCTCTCTATAGCCTAACGAATCTCTGTTTGGATACATTTCAAATTCACCAACATCTAATATCGACATTTTCTCAATTCTTCTAAATAGTTGATTGTATGGAACAAATTTATAATTGCCATTATCAATATATTGGGCAACAGATTGTCCTGCAACTACTACGTTTCTTGGATTCCATGTGAATTTATAATTCCATGGGTTATTATCAAACTCTGGAGCAACCAGTCCTCCGGTGCTAGATTTAAAAGCAATCATTTTGCCACCTTTGGTTCTTATTTCATCAATAACTTTCATGGCCGACATGTGATCAATTCCAGGATCAACACCAATTTCATTTAAAAGGAGTAATCCTTTTTCAACAGCTTTTTCATGTAATGCTTTTATGTCTTTCGAAACATACGAAGCTGTAATCATATGTTTGCCAAACTCAACACATTTTTCTGCAACTAAATTATGAAATCTTGCAGGGAGCATTGAGATTACTACATCTGCATTTTTCACTTCTTCTAAAAGTTGTTGTTCGTTAGAAACGTCAAAAGCAATAGCTTCTCCATTTGGATGATTCCCTATTTTGCGCCTTGCAACTTCAATCGTCCTTTGTCCTATACGAATTTTCCAGTTATATTGACTAGAATGGTCTAGTAAATATTTTATCAGGCTTGAAGATGATAATCCTGCGCCAAGAATTAGTATTTTTTTCATAAGAATAACAAGTTACTTTGTAATTATTTAAATTAAGTTAGGTGCGAATATATAATTATTTTTAAGGAAGAAAAATGGTTTTTGACAGTTTTCCAAAAAAACCAAATATGTATCACATGCAGTTGTTAATATAAAACAGAGTATCAGCATGTTGTGTGGTTTACGAAAAATAAAAAAGGCTGCTAAAAGTTTATGTCTTTTAACAGTCTTTAATATTTATTGAATGAATTTAAATAACTATTTTTTCTTTTTAAGAAAAATTAAATTGATTTATAATAATCTGTTAATAAAACGATTTTCTTTTTATTGAAAAGTACATGATTAATCTTAATTTTGTTCAAATTAGTAATTATAATACAACTTAGCTTTGGCAGAAAAGAAAAAATACGCTGAAACTCCATTAATGAAACAGTATTATCAGATCAAGAGCACGCATCCTGATGCGATATTATTGTTTAGAGTAGGAGACTTTTACGAAACATTTGGAGAAGATGCAATAAAAGCTGCCGGAATATTAGGTATAACATTAACTAAAAGAGCCAACGGTGCAGCTTCTTTTGTTGAACTGGCTGGTTTCCCTTATCATGCAATAGATACTTACCTGCCAAAACTGGTTCGTGCCGGACAACGAGTTGCTATTTGCGAACAGCTTGAGGATCCAAAGAAAACAAAGAAAATCGTAAAGCGAGGGGTTACCGAAATGGTTACTCCCGGAGTTTCTTTAAATGATAATGTGTTAGAGCATCGGGAAAATAATTTTTTAGCATCGGTTCATCTCGAAAGGACCATTGCCGGTGTTGCATTTCTTGATATTTCAACGGGTGAATTTTTAACAGCAGAAGGTAGTTTTGAGTACGTTGATAAGCTGTTAAGTAGTTTTCAGCCAAAAGAAGTGCTCTTTGAAAGAAGTAAACAACAACAATTTAAAGAGCTTTTTGGTGAGAAATTTTATACTTATAAATTAGATGACTGGGTATATACAGAAGAAAATGCAACAGACAAGTTGCTTAAAAGATTTCAAACATCATCATTAAAAGGATTTGGAGTACAAAATTTACAATATGGAGTTATTGCTGCCGGATCAATTCTGCAGTACCTTGAAATAACTCAGCACAATAAATTACAGCATATAGCTACCTTATCAAGAATTGAAGAAGATCGTTATGTTTGGTTGGATAAGTTTACAATTCGAAATCTGGAGTTATTCTTTTCGATTAATGAAGGAGCAAAGACACTGGTTGATGTTATAGATAGAACGATTTCTCCTATGGGAGCACGTTTATTAAAACGTTGGGTTGCTCTTCCTTTAAAAGATGAAAAACCAATAAAAGAACGTCATGATGTTGTTGATTTTTTGTTAGGTAATTCAGAGTTTAAAGATTTGCTAGCTGAACATATTAAAGAAATAGGCGATCTTGAAAGAATTATTTCGAAAGTAGCAACGGGAAGAGTAAATCCACGTGAGGTAGTCCAACTGAAACACGCATTAACAGCTATTGAACCAATTAAGAATGCTTGTTTGAAATCTGGTAACGAGGCATTAAAAAAGATTGGAGATCAACTAAATCCTTGTTTAAAT
>JAUVLS010000060.1 GCA_030600625.1 Bacteroidales bacterium | reverse complement strand
ATTTATGAACCTGAAGATATGAAAAAATGGGGCTGGACATATTACGGAATTGGACGATAAAATCATTATTTAACATGAGTTAGATCTAAAGAAAGCAATTTAAGGATATACAACAAATTAAATTACAATAAGTATTATAATTGGAATGACGGATTAATGGATTGATGGATTTTTACTTACCGCAAACTGGCTTTTAAAGATAACATATACGATATTCCATTTTTCCAATATTCTTTATTATCAAAAAAATACAACATGCTAAAATTCAGATTATTGAATTAATTTCTATATCGAACCAGTTTAATTTTATATAAATTTGTTAAAGCTGGTGTTTTATTGCATCAGCTTTTTCTTATTTTTACCTGATATGATAAAATCTTTAAATAACAAAAGAACATTTTAAATTAAATCATTATAATGAAAGGTATAATATTAGCCGGAGGAGCTGGCACCCGACTTTATCCTATTACTAAAAGTATTTCAAAGCAGATCATTCCAATTTATGATAAACCTATGATCTATTATCCATTATCTGTTTTAATGCTTTCAGGTATCAGAGAAATATTAATTATCTCTACTCCAAAAGATATCCATTTGTATGAGGATTTGCTTGGAGATGGAAAACAACTTGGACTTAATTTGTCCTACGAAATTCAGCCATCACCTGACGGTCTTGCACAAGCATTTATAATTGGAGAAGAATTTATTGGAAACGATAATGTTTGCCTGGTTCTGGGTGATAATATTTTTTATGGTTACGGATTTACTAAAATTCTGACAAATGCTGCAGAACTTAAAGACGGGGCAATTGTTTTTGGTTATTATGTAAACGATCCTGAGAGATATGGTGTAGTTGAGTTTGATGGTAACGGAAAGGTTTTAAGTTTAGAAGAAAAACCGGAAAAACCCAAATCCAACTATGCTGTTACCGGATTGTACTTTTACTCTAATGATGTAATACAAAAAGCAAAAGGGTTGAAACCCAGCAAGCGTGGTGAGCTTGAGATTACAGACCTAAACAAACTATATTTAAATGATACCAAATTAAGTGTAGAACTTCTTGGTCGGGGCTTTGCATGGTTGGATACGGGAACACATGAAAGTTTACTTCAGGCTTCGAACTATGTTTCAACAATTGAACAACGGCAAGGACTAAAAATTGCTTGTATAGAAGAAATAGCTTATAAAAAAGGATTTATAAGTAAAGAGCAATTGATTAAACTTGGTAAAGAATTAAATAAAAATCAATACGGTCAGTATTTATTAAAAATAGCTAACGAAATTTAAAAATGGAGATAATTAAAACCGAATTCCCCGGATTATTAATAATTAAACCGAAAATATTTGAAGATTCACGAGGATATTTTTTCGAAAGTTATAGTAAAAGTAAATTGGATATATTAGGCGATATTGAATTTATACAAGACAACCAATCTAAATCTGTTTTTGGTACAATTCGCGGATTACATTATCAACTTGAACCATATGCACAGTCAAAATTGATAAGAGTTTTGCAAGGGAAAATTCTGGATGTTGTAGTCGATATCAGAGAGAAATCACCAACTTATGGTAAGCATTACAGCATTGAATTATCATGTGAAAATAAACAACAGTTTTTTATCCCGAAAGGTTTCACTCATGGATTCTCTGTTTTAAGTGAGACAGCTGTTGTATTTTATAAAACTGATCAGTATTATAATCCGGAATCAGAACGAGGAATTAACTTTAATGATCCTGATTTAAATATTAATTGGGAAATTGATATTGAAAAAGCAATAGTATCATCAAAAGATAAAGTTTTACCAACATTTACCGAATCTGAAAAAAATTTTAAATATTAATTTTGATTTATGATTAACATTCTTGTTACAGGGGCCAACGGTCAATTAGGAAGCGAATTAAAGAGCATTTTCAAAAACGGAACTTTTAAGTTTAATAAACCTGTAAATTTTATTTTTACAGATATTGATACCCTGGATATTTCAAATTCAGTAATCCTGAATAAGTTTTTTCAAGATAATTCCTTTGATTACGTAATTAATTGTGCTGCATATACAAATGTTGATTTGGCTGAAAAAGAAAAAGAAAAAGCATATGATGTTAATGCTACATGTGTAAAAAATATCGTTGAATCTATAAAAGATCAAAACACCAAGTTTATTCACATTTCAACTGACTATGTTTTTGATGGTAACAGTCATATACCTTACACTGAAGATATGCAGACCAATCCTCAATCGGTGTATGGAAGCTCAAAACTTGATGGTGAAAAATATGCATTAGAATCTGAAAATGCAATTGTTATTAGAACATCATGGCTCTATTCTAGTTTTGGAAAAAACTTTGCAAAAAGTATTCATAAACTTTGTAAAGAAAAAGAATCATTGAATGTAGTCTTCGATCAGGTGGGAACTCCCACTTATGCCTATGACCTTGCAAATGCAATATTACAAATCATTAAACAATCTATTGCAGAAAATACATTTTCACAGGGCATATATCATTTTTCAAATGAAGGAGTTTGCAGCTGGTACGATTTTGCAAAAATCATTGCAAATAAAGCTAACTCAAAATGCAATATAAATCCTATAGAATCAAAAGATTATCCCACTACTGTTAAACGACCTTTTTACAGTGTTTTAAATAAAAACAAAATTAAATCTACTTACAATATAAAAATTCCGCATTGGCAAGATAGCTTGAACAAATTCTTTAAAGCCTTGTAAATTAATAAGTAAATATCCACCCTCCAAGAAAATGGCTTTGAATTGCACCCGTCGGGCACTTTATATAATAACGATCAAGGAATGATGGAAAAATGGGAAAATGTAAAATTGAAACTTTCACAGACTCGAATAGGAACCAACTCCAATATTCCCTGCCTTTGCCGACAGGCAGGCAACATTCCAATAATTTCTATCATGTATAACAAAAAAAGAACACAACCACCATCAAAGAAAGTGAATTTCTAATTCAAATTATAATTGCAATTCGTTTTCCATAAATCATTTTCTTAACTTTATAGATTCCAACTTACCTGACATGCCAGAGGCAGTTAAAACGGCAGTCAGGTTAAAAACAAAAATTATATGGCAGATAAAAAATTCCTAAATTTAGTTCAATCTAAAGCAAAAGCATGGCTTAATTCGAACATTGATTCAGAATCAAAAAAAGATATTGAGAATTTAATTCAAAATAACGAATCAGAATTAATTGAATCATTTTACAAGGATCTTGAATTTGGCACTGGTGGTTTGCGAGGAATAATGGGAGTTGGAACAAACCGCATGAATATTTATACGGTTGGAATAGCAACACAGGGATTAAGTAATTATTTAAAACAACAATTTGTAAATAAAAAAAGTATTAAAGTTGCTATTGCTTACGATTCAAGAAATAATAGCAGGTTATTTGCAGAAAAAACTGCAAGTGTATTTTCTGCTAACGGAATAAAGGTATTTTTATTCGAAGACCTCCGTCCTACTCCTGAATTATCATTTGCTATCAGGCACTTTAATTGCCAGAGTGGAATAGTTGTAACAGCATCACACAATCCCAAAGAATATAATGGCTATAAAGTTTATTGGGAAGATGGTGGTCAGATTATAAGCCCACATGACAAAAATATAATTGCAGAAGTTCAAAAAATTACAGATATTAGTGATATTCAATTTGACGACAACCTGAAAAATGTTGAAATTATTGGAGAAAAAATTGACAAAAAATACATTAACGAATTGTCGAAGCTTTCGTTAAATCCACAAGTCATAAAAAATCAAAAAGATTTAACAATTGTTTACACTCCTATTCACGGAACTGGTGTTGAATTGGTACCCAGAGCATTACAAGTTTATGAATTTGAGAATGTTACTATTGTTGAAGAACAGAAAACCCCGGACGGGAATTTCCCTACTGTTAAATCTCCCAACCCGGAAGAACCTGCAGCATTGGAACTAGCTTTAAAAAAGGCTAAAGAAATAGATGCTGATATTGTTATGGCAACCGACCCTGATGGCGACCGTGTCGGGATTGCAGTAAAAAATAATAATAACGAATTTATTCTTTTAAATGGAAACCAGGCAGCTGCATTATTAATTAATTATCTTGTAAGCCAATGGAAAGATAAAGGAAAACTAAAAGGCAAAGAATATATTGTTAAAACAATTGTAACCAGCGAATTATTAAAAGACATTGCAGATAAGTACAATGTGGAATGTTATGATGTTTTAACCGGATTTAAATATATTGCCGATATAATAAAACAAAAAGAAGGCAAAAAGAAATTTATTGGCGGTGGCGAAGAAAGTTATGGTTATTTAGCAGGAGAATTCGTGAGAGATAAAGATGCAGTAATGTCGTGTGCCCTACTTGCAGAAACTGCAGCCTGGGCCAAAAATAATGGCAAAACACTTTACCAGGAACTAATTGACATTTATGTTGAATTTGGTTTTTATAAAGAAAAACTAATTTCTATTGTTAAAAAAGGAAAATCCGGTGCCGAAGAAATTCAAAAGATGATGGATAACTTTAGAAACAAGCCTCCACAAACAATCAACAATTCAAATGTTATGTTAATTCATGATTTTGAGAAACAAAAAACATTTGATCAAATAAGTCATTTACGATACGAGATAAATCTTCCAAAATCTAATGTTCTTCAGTTTATTTTAAAAGATGGATCAAAAATATCCATAAGGCCATCAGGTACAGAGCCCAAAATTAAATTCTATTTTGGAGTACATGATAAACTTGAAAAAAGAGAAGATTTTGAAAAAGTAAACAAATTGCTAGACAATAAAATTGATAATATAATTAAATCATTAGGAATATAATTAGATAAGAGATGTGAGACACAAGACACAAGACACAAAATTCAGTTAACAGTTGGCAGTTACCATAATATAATATAAATCTCAGCTAAAAGCTTGAAAATTATAATACAGAAACTTGATACTAAATACCTGATAATAAAATCTATAATAAATGAAATCACATAGAAAAGAAATATGGATGAATACTTCTCGACGAAGAGAATATATTAATATCACCCCACTTGTTGAGCAAGAACTGGCAAAAAGTGGAATTAAGGAAGGTTTTGTTTTAGTAAATGCAATGCATATAACTTCGAGATATTTTATTAATGATGATGAAACAGGTTTATTGGAAGATTTTGAAAAATGGCTGGAAGGTTTAGCACCTGAAAAACCATACTCGCAATACAAACATAATTACGCCGAGGATAATGCTGATGCACATTTGAAACGTACAGTTATGGGTCGCGAAGTTGTGGTTGCAATAACTAATGGAAGACTGGATTTCGGCCCCTGGGAGCAAATCTTTTATGGCGAATTCGATGGTAAAAGACGTAAACGAATTCTCATAAAAATTATAGGAGAATAGTTTGTTTATTCGTTAATTTAATATTGTCTATATTTCAATAGTTGTACATAAATGAGTTCATTTCGCAACTTTTAGTTAAGTCGATTGTTAATATTTGAGTATTACCTTAATCTTTGAAAAAAATAGTTATAATCATGAATATAGCAAAATTGAAACTGAAATTCTTTAGAGAAATTGATAATCTTGATGAAAAGAAACTTGAAGAAGCATATGGAGTCTTGTTGAATTTTATTAACAGTAAAGACGATCAAGATGACTGGAATAAATTAACAACTGAACAACAAAAAGGAATAATTGATAGCATTCAGCAAATTGAGAACAATGAAGGAATTCCTCATAAAGAAATAATGAGAAAATACAAGAATAAATACAATGCATAGAGAAATTGTATGGTCTCCATTAGCTGATAGAGATATAGAAAATATTTTAGAATATCTAAATAAAAATTGGAATCAAAAAGTAATAATCCGATTTCTGAACAAAATTAATATTGCAACTAAACAAATATTAAAAAATCCACATCAGTACCCAATCATAAACAAAAAACTTCAAGTGAGAAAGTGTGTCGTTACAAAACAAAATACTTTATTTTACAGAAATACTGAAAAAACCATCGAGATTTTAAGACTGTATGATACCAGACAAGACCCTGAAAAATTAAAGTTTATATAAACTCATAATATACAACCTGGGCATCAATCTCAGACTATACATACTCCGGAAGATTCCAAATAGAATATCGCTGGAATTTACTATTTCATAATATCCGCAAGTGAATTTTTATCCGTTTACAGATTAAGTAATTAGCCGTGGCACGGTTAACTTATATATGATAGTAAATCACAATCAACTTGTTGATTATCAGCAAATCCGTGCCACGGCTTGCGGATTTAAGGCATTTAAACAATTTTCAAAAAATGTTGTTCTAATAAAAAAGCAGTTAATGTCTCATCAACATCACCATAACGAACCAAACAAAACGAACTTATTAATAAGTGTTTTTCTGAATGCTGCAATTACTATTGCTGAATTTATAGGAGGAATTCTTTCGAACAGTCTTGCTTTAATTTCCGATGCTGTTCATAATTTAAGCGATACCATGGCTATTGTAATAAGCTATGTTGCAATGATCATTGGCAAAAAAGATTCCACGGCTAAAAATACTTTTGGATATAAACGCATAGAAATCCTGGCTGCATTATTTAATGCCGTAGTTTTAATTGTAATTTCGATCTACCTGTTTTACGAAGCTTACACACGATTCATAAATCCCGAACCAATTAAAGGAAAAATCATGTTTATTGTTGCCACTATTGGTTTATTTGGCAATTTAATATCAGTATTATTACTTCATAAAGACTCGACCCACAACTTAAACATTAAAGCTGCATACTTGCATTTAATTGGTGATACTTTATCGTCTGTTGGAGTTATATTTGGTTCAATACTAATCTATTTCTGGAATATTTATTGGATTGATCCTTTATTAACTATAATAATCGGAGTAGGTATTATTAAAGCTACCTGGAGTATTTTAAAGGAAACCATTGAAATATTAATGCAGGCAAGTCCCGTGGGATTAGATTTAAAAGAAATTAAAACAGAATTGGAAAAACATCCTGACATTAAAGATATACACCATATTCATTCATGGCGATTATCCGATAATATCATTCATTTTCAATGCCATGCCGATGTTAACAAAAATCTCCCTATAAAAAACATTGATAAGATCAGAATTGAATTGGAAAATACTTTACATAAACGGTTTGGGATAGATCATATAACCATTCAGATGGAATTGGATACCTGTTCGGAAAAATCTGCTATTGTAAAAGGTAATTAATCTTCAGATTTGAAAAATCGTTTATCAAAATTTACCAGGTACAAATTTTCTATTGGACGTGTAAATGCTGTATAAAGCCAACGCAGGTATTCTTTATCCATCATATTTTCGGCAATATATCCATGATCAATAAATAC
>JAUVLS010000025.1 GCA_030600625.1 Bacteroidales bacterium | reverse complement strand
ATGATTTCGATGTTTTTCCAGTTCGTCTTTTTGTGACAGGATTTCTTCTTTCTGAGTCAATATTTTTTCACTTTTTTGTATTATTTCTGTTTCAGCTTTTTTTAATTCAGTAATATCAGAATCAATGGCTATAAGTTTAATTATATTGTGTTTTTCATCAAGTAAAGGTGTAATAGTTGTTTGAGCCCATATTTCAGTACCATCCATTGTTATATATAACGATTCATAAATTATTGTTTCTTTATTTGCATTTAAATCATCTATTATAACATTAATGTTTGGGTTAGCACTTGTATTTATTATGTTTTTACCCTTAATAGTTATTAATTGATCTAATGTATATCCATACATATGTGTAAAACCTTCGTTAACCCATTCAAAGTTCCCATGTGCATCTGTAATTATTATCGCGTTATCTGTTTTACTTGCAACAATGGATAACTTTTCAAGTTCTTTATTGATGTCTGTTAAACTACTATTGGCATCAAACAACTCTCTGGTTCTTTCATCAACCTTTTCTTTTAATATATTTCTTTGCTTCTGAATGTTTTTGATTTTAACAAGTAAGGAACCATATAATGCTGCCAAAAAGAGTAGTGCCACAGAAATTCGGAACCACCATGTTTCCCAGTAAGGAGGAGTAATAATCACGGTAATGCTTGTGCCTTCTTCATTCCAAACGCCATCATTATTACATGCTTTTGCTTTAAAGGTATATTTTCCCGGATCAAGATTTGTATAAGTTGCTATGTGTTTATTTCCCAGATAGTTCCAGTCTTCATCAAACCCCTCGAGCATATAGGCATAATAGTTTTTTTCAGGTGCACTGTATTCCAGAGCAGCAAGTTCAAATGAAAAAACCGAATGCTTATAGGATAATGTAATCTCATTTGTTTCGGAAATGTGCTTATTAAGTGGAGAATTATCTTTATTTATGGCAACTGGTTTATTAAAGATACGAAAATCAGTAATAACCACTTCGGGTATATGCGTATTATCCTTTAAGCTATCTGGCATGAATATATTGAAACCGTTTATTCCTCCAAAAAACATTTCCCCGTTCTTGCCTTTTAAAGAAGCTCCCCAATTGAACTGTTTACTTTGCAATCCATCAGACACATCATAGTTTTTAAAGTTTTCGCTATACGGATTGAATTTTATCAACCCGCTATTAGTGCTTATCCATAAATTACCTTTGTCATCTTCCTGAATGCCATAAATAACATTATTCAATAAATCATTTTTTAAGGTATAACGTGTAAATTTTATTACTTCCTCTTTATCACTATTACTTATCGATAGCTTGTTTAATCCCCCTCCAAACGTTCCTATCCACAAACTCCCATTCTTAGAAAGACAAAGTGAAATCACTCTATTGTCGCTTAATGAATTTATGTTTTGAGGGTCGCTTCTGTAATTTATGAATTCTTTTGTAGGCAACATTCGAATTAATCCGTCCCAGGAACCAATCCATATGTTGTTAGTACTATCTTCTACAATACAACTTTGAATTTGATTGTTTCCAATACTATGTGGATTTTCCGGATTGTTCTGAAAATGAATAAAACCATCATTTTCTCTATCGTATAAGTCTAAGCCATTACCTGTACCAACCCATAAGTTCCCCTTGCTGTCCTCGAAAATAATTTGAACAATATTATCGCTTAGGCTGTTATCTGATTGAGGATCGTGGGTGTAATGAATAAACTTATCGTGTATAGATATCTCAGGGCTTTTTTCTTTATTATCCAATCTGTTTAAACCATTTCCCCACGTTCCAATCCACGTTGATCCGTATTTATCTCTTGTAATTGATGTAATTACATTGTGATTAATGCTACCTGAGTTTTTAGGATCAGGCAGGTATTGTTTAAAGTTTCCTGTATTTCTGTCTAAAATATTTACTCCCCCGCCTACAGTTCCAACCCATAATCTACCCAGTTCGTCTTCATAAAAACAACGTATGGTATTATGATTTAAACTACCCTTAATAAATGGATTATTTTTAAAATGTAAAAAATCGTTTTTCTGAGGAACAAATTTGTTCACTCCATTTGCAGCCGTTCCAATCCAGATAATACCCGATTTATCTTCATATAGCGATATAATACTGTTATTGCTAATACTAAAAGGGTTTACAGGATCATGTTTCCATGATATAAACCTGTTTTTATTTTGAACATACTGCAATAATCCCCCATGTGCTGTACCAAACCATAGCTTCCCTGATTTATCCTCCAAAATTGTAATAATCTGCTCAGAACTGGGTTTATCTTCTTTTTCAGAATCATACAAGAACCGCTTAAACTCATTAGCTGCAGGATTTAATTGATTTAGACCATTATCTGTTCCACACCAAATTTTACCACTTTTGTCTTCAAGCAAAGATATAACTGTATTATTACTGATACTTTTCAGATTTTCAGCATCATGATAGAATCTCACAAACCTATCTTCTTCCTTAATAAATTTATTTAAACCGTTAATCGTTCCAATCCATAATACATTGTTCTCATCCTCAATAATTGTTTGAACATTGTTATTACTAATGGAATTGAAATTATCGGGTTCGTGTTTAAAATGTTCAAACTTTTTCGTTTTTCTATCGAATTTATTCAGGCCTCCATTAGCAGTTCCAATCCATAAAATATTATCACTATCCTCATAAATGCATTGAACATGATTATTACTAATGCTAAAAATATTTGATGGATTATGCTGGTAACTTGTAAAGGTTTCATCTTGTCTGTTGAACTTTATTAAACCGCCATTATTACTGCCTAACCACAGATCCCTATAATCATCTTCATAAATACAATAGATGAAATTATCTGCTATTGAGGTTGAATCGGTAGTACTATGCCTGTATACAGTAAAATTATAACCATCGTATTTATTAAGTCCATCTACTGTAGCAAACCACATAAACCCTTTTGAATCCTGAAAAATAGCTTCAACAGTATTTTGCGACAAACCATCTTCAATTGATAAATGTTCGAATCTTATCCTATGGTATTGGGGAAAAGCAATGAATTGTGCATTGAAGAATAGAATAGATATTATAAGAATTCTTTGAAACATATTTTAAATAAATGATTATCCGTTTATTTTCCACCATATGAAATACTAACAATTAGTATGGTTTTATTATTCCAGTTAGATATATTCAACCGCATTGATTGCATGATTTTATTATTTTATTCATTTTTAGCTAATTTAGTAAATGGCAGGGTAAAATAAAAGGTTGAGCCTCTATCTTTTTCAGATTCAACCCATAATTTTCCACCAAGCAGTTCGACTAAATTTTTGCTGATACTTAAACCAAGGCCTGCACCACGATAAAGTTTTCTTTTATCTTCTTCTATTTTATTGAATCGATTAAAGATTTGATTTTGTTGATCAGGAGATAAACCTATGCCAGTATCTTTAACATAGAAAGTTAATTTCTGGTCGTTTTTATCACTATAAAAACAACCATATTCTACGAATCCTTTTTCAGTAAATTTCAGAGCATTGTCGATTAAGTTAGAAAGTATTTGTTGTAAACGTATAGGGTCTGTAAACAATTTGAATTGTTCGTTTTTAAGTTTATTGTTTACGATAATGTTGATTTTATTTTTTGATAGAATATCCTTTCTTTCATTAAATATTTCAAATAGTAAATTAAAAATTGTATCAATTTTACATTCTTTTTTATCAATTTTAAGCTGCCCCGATTCAATTTTTGAAAGGTCAATTATATCGTCAATTAATTGCAGCAGTGTATCGGTATTATTATTAATGTGGTGTGAAATTTCATTCTTCTGTTTTACTGATAAATTAGGATCGTTAATTAAACTTGAAAAACCAACAATAGCATTCATTGGTGTTCTGATTTCATGCGACATGTTTGCTAAAAATGCTGTTTTTAATCTGTCTGATTCTTCTGCCTTTTCTTTAGCAATTTTTAAGTCTTCGGTTCTTTTATCAACTAACTTTTCTAAATGATTACGATGAGTTTCCAGTTCTTCGTTCTGTACAATTATTTCTTCATTCTGTGTCGTTATTTCTTCCTGCTTCATCTCCAGATCGGCTTGTTTTTCCTCCAGTTGCGTATTTACCTCGTGCAAATCCTTTGTTCTTTCTTTAACAATTTTCTCAAGATTTTCTTTTTCTTTTTTTAGTCTTCTTGTGTAGAATTTTACAACAAACCATATAAATATGAATGCAACTATTCCATAAAGAATATAAGCCATAATAGAGCGATACCATGGTGCTAAAATTTCAAATTCATATTGTGCAATGGTACTTTCTTTTTTATATATATTTTTTGCTCTAACTTTGAAAATGTAGCTTCCTTCATGTAAATTTGTATATTCTTTTTCGGTTTTAAGAATCCATTCTGACCAGCCTTTATCAAATCCTTCCATGTAATAACTGTATTGCGTTTTATCATGATCTTCATAATACAATGCTGAAAACGCAAATTGTAAATTATTGTATTTGTATGGTAGTTTTGTATTACTGAGTGTATTTTTTTTGCCCCCGAAAATTAGGGAATCATTGGCCCAGACTTGTCTGATTAATACAGGATAGGGGTCGTCATAATCAGGTTTTATTTGAGGATTATATTGAATAATTCCATCTCCGGAGCAAAATAATATTTTTGCTGAATCAATTATAGAAATGTTCTCAATAAATAAGTCTTTAAACTTCAAAAAAGGAGTTTTCCTCAATTTATATGTACCATCATTTTGAAGAAGTAGGACTCCTTTTTCGGCTCCTTGTTGAAAAAAGATATTTCCTTTTTCACTTTGAGCAAATTCGTCAATAAATCCATCATCATTTAATAGGATCTTAAATTTTTCATCCGGAACAAAATTATTGGTTTGTGGATTATATTTATAAATTCCTTTTTCAGTACCAAATAATATACTTGAGGTTTGATTATCTGTTTTAATTTTAAAAACATAATTATGTGTATTTGCCGGTAAGCCATGGTTTGTATTAAAAAAATTTAATTCTACAACACTGTCAAGTAATTCATTTAACTTCAGCCTGAAAACACCTTTGTTTGGATGACTTACCCAAACATTATTTTCATTATCTATTTGCATATAGCGCGAAGATTCATCAAAACCTTTAATCTTATGTTTAAAGATCAAATTTTCTTTGTAATATTCTAATAGGCTCAGGCCTTTATGAGTACCGGCCAAAAAATATGATTTGTCTTGCCTGATGCCTGCCTGTCCTGTCTGCCGACAGGCAGGTTCTGCAGACAGGTTTTGTAATTTACATAATGTCCATACATTTCCAATATTAGAGATAATGTTTATGGCATTATAGCCTTTAATTAAAAAAAGTCCATCAGAATGCCCTAAAAATAAATTCCTTTGTATTTCGTCTAAATACCAGCTTTGTCCTTTTGTATTTTCGAGCATTGTAAAATTATTTTGCCGATTTTTATAGAAAAGTCCTACCGATGTTCCTACATATAGCTGGTCTTTAAATCCTTTTGCTATATAAGCAGTACCATTCAAACCATTTTTTTCATTATAAAAAGTAAATGGAGAATTTAATAGAATATATGAAATGCCGTTGTTAAGACCCGTCCAGATATTTTTGTGAGAATCAACATAAATATACAAAATATCATTATCCTGCAATCCTGACTTTTTATTTATATGTTGAATAATTATGCCGTTTTTATCAATAATAATTAATCCATTTAAAGCGCCTAAAATGTAATGTTTTTTATCTAATTTTGCTCCACAGTAGATTTGGGTTTTTTTAAGGTAATCATCTGTTTCTTTAAAACTGGCAAGCTTTGAGAATCTGGCAGCTTCTTTTTCTTTTGGGGAGTAAATAAACATACCTTGAGTTCTGGTAACCATTAAAATTTTATCATCTTCATAAGGAAGCATCACGTAAATACGCTCATTTGCAAATTGATCGCTATGTTGAATAAAAGTAAGGCTGTCGTTTACTAAAGTTAATAAACCTTTTCCTCTTTCACGGACATAAAATTGATTGTTTACACAAAATCCTGTACGAAACCTGTTATCAGAAATTATAGTTTTTATTGCATTTTCTTTCAGTAAAAAAATATAAGAAAATGTTCTGAAAATTATTTGTTTGTTTAAGACAATAATTTGCCAAACATCTTCAAAATTCTTATATTCTTCAGGAATTTTATCAAGGAGAGAAACATATTGCAAAGTACCTGTACTATCGGGTTGTAAATAACCCAGATCACCAACAACTCCAACATATATTCGGCCTGTGCTATCGTCCATCGCCAATGATCGCACTGCAGATTTATTAGGTATTTCAATGAGTCTCCAGTTGTTTCCATCAAATTCCAATACACCATTGTTGTTACCAAAGTACATTACTCCTCTTTGATCTTGTATAATTGCCCATATTTGATTTTCCGGGGTATTGTAATCTTCATCATTGTAATTCTGAATAAAAAGATTACCCTGTTTAATGTTATTTTGCGAAAATAGATTAAAAGAAATAATATAAATACTAAAGGTCAATATAAGAAAAGAAATATTTCTCATTCAATGTAATGGTTTAGGCATTTATTTAAAACAGTGATAAATTATTGAAAAAAAAGAACTTTAGCAAGAAAGATTAGAAAGTTTTTGATATACAGGCAAAAAGCAGTGATGAGAATAAAATTTTAAACTTTTTAAAAAGAAATTGTAAAATAAAAGGTTGAGCCTTTATCTTTTTCAGATTCAACCCATAATTTTCCACCAAGCAGTTCAACTAAATTCTTGCTGATACTTAAACCAAGACCAGCACCACGATAAAGTTTTCTTTTATCTTCTTCTATTTTATTGAATCGATTAAAGATTTGATCTTGTTGATCAGGAGATAGGCCTATACCGGTATCTTTAACATATAAAGTTAATTTCTGGTTATTTTCATCACTAAAAAAACAACCATATTCTACGAATCCTTTTTCAGTAAATTTCAGAGCATTATCGATTAAGTTAGATAATATCTGTTGTAAGCGGGTAGGATCTGTATATATTAAAAAATCCTCTTTTTTAAGTTTATTGTTTATTTTAATCTCAATTTTAGTTTTCGATAAGGTTTCTCTTTTTTCATTAAATATTTCGAATAACAAATTAAAAATGTTATCAATGTCACATTCTCTTTTATCAATTTTAAGTTGGCCCGATTCAATTTTTGAAAGATCTATTATGTCATCAATTAATCGAAGCAAGGTGTCGCTATTGTGATTAATAAGTCCTGTTAATTCTACTTTTGTTTTATCAGTTAACTCGGAGTCATTTAGCAGATCGGTAAAACCAATAATTGCATTCATGGGAGTACGTATCTCGTGCGACATGTTTGATAAAAAAGCTGATTTTAACCTATCCGATTCTTCTGCTTTTTCTTTTGCAATTTTTAAATCTTTTGTTCTTTCATCAACTAACTTTTCTAAATGATTACGATGAGTTTCAAGTTCATCTTTTTGGGTTCGGATTTCCTCGTTTTGTTCGAAAATAGTTGCATTTTTCTTTCTTAATTTATTTCTGATTATGATTAACGAAATTATTATAAAAACAGCTACAAAGATAATTCCATAGGATAGTATTTGCCTGATCTGCATTTTTTCAAGCTTAACAGCTTTAAGCAGGTTTTCTTTTTCAAGGTTTTCTATTTCAAGTTGTTTTTTTTCGGTCTGATATTTGGCTTCAGTTTCTTCAATTTGTTCATTTCTTTCTTTGTTGAACAAACTATCTTTTAACTCGACATGTAATTTATAATAATCAAGAGATTCTTCAAATTTCTTTAATCCTGCCAACGACTCTGATATGAAATTATATGCTTCCATTTCTGTAAATAAAGCCTCGATTTCTTTGGCTATACGAAGATCTTCTGTGGCATAATTAAAAGCTTTAACATATTTTTTATGTTTGTCTTCATTATTATCTGAAAGTTTTGCAAGCTTGATATTTAAACCGGCAAGACCACCCAGTGTTGATGCTATGCCATTTTTATCACTTATCTGTCTTCTTAAATCCAAAGCTCTTTGATAATAGTTTAAAGCCGATGAATATTTTTTTTGTTCTTCATATAGCATTCCAATATTATTAAAACATATGGCTATTCCATTCTTATGGCCAAGTTCTTCACAAATAGTGAGTGATTTTTTATAATGTTTGATGGCTAATTCGTACTTCCCTAAACTTTTATAGATTATTGCAATATTGTTATAACAGGCAGCCATGCCTATTTTACGATTGTTTTTTTCGTTAATTACTAATGCTTTTTTATAATATTCAATTGCTCTATCATAGTTATTTTGTTTCCAGTGAACCATTCCAATATTGTTATAACATTTTGCTATACCATTTGTATTATCAAGTTCTTCAAATATTCTGATTGCTTTTTGATAATAATTAATTGCAGAATTATAATTGCCTTGCATATAAGCAACAGTTCCCAAACCTTTATAGCTGTTTGCAATTCCTTTTTTCCCGAATGAATTTAAATAAATATCAGGTGATTTTGTTAATCCGGTATAAATTTCAATAGCATTTTGATATGAGCTTATAGCCTGGTCATAATATCCCAGATTCCAGTTAATATTACCCAGATTATTAAATAAATCAGCTTCTCCTTTCTTGTAATTTAGTTTTTTTGCAAGGCTTAATCCTTGTTCAATATAATTTATAGCAGAATCAGGATAAGAATGTTGTAACTTCAAGGAAATATCTATTAAAATATTTACCTTATTTGTGTCTTCATCTGCTTTTTGTAGTTCAATATAAAGACTGTCAGTTATAGATTTTTGGGAAAAAATATTACCGCATATAGAACATGAAAGAATCAATATTAACCAAATGCTTATAATATTTTTTTTCATCGAAATAAAAATTGCGAATTTTTAAAACAGTGATAAATTATTGAAAAAAAAGAACTTTAGCAAGAAAGATTAGAAAGTTTTTGATATACAGGCAAAAAGCAGTGATGAGAATAAAATTTTAAACTTCTTAAAAAGGAATTGTAAAATAAAATGTTGAGCCTCCTGTCTTGCCATGCTTATCGGCAGGTAAACCGGCAGGCAGGTTTTCTTTTTCAGATTCAACCCAAATTTCACCACCAAGTAATTCAATTAAATTTTTGCTTATACTTAAACCAAGGCCTGTACCACGATAAAGTTTTCTTTTATCTTCTTCTATTTTATTGAATCGATTAAAGATTTGAATTTGTTGATCAGAAGATAAACCTATACCGGTATCTTTAACATAGAAAGTTAATTCCTGATCATTTTTATCACTAAAAAAACAACCATATTCAACGAATCCTTTTTCAGTAAATTTCAGAGCATTATCGATTAAGTTAGATAATATCTGTTGTAAGCGGGTAGGATCTGTATATATTATGAGATACTCTTTCTTAAGTTTATTGTTTATTTTAATCTCAATTTTGCTTTTCGATAAAGTTTCTCTTTTTTCATTAAAGATTTTGAATAGCAAATTAAAAATTTTATCAATATTACACTCTCTTTTATCAATTTTAAGCTGCCCCGATTCAATTTTTGAAAGGTCAATAATATCATCAATTAAATGTAAAAGAGTATTGCTATTATGATTTATATAATATGAAATTTCATCCTTCTGTTTTACCTGTAAGTCAGAGTCGCTTATCAAACTTGAAAAACCAACAATTGCATTTAATGGAGTTCTTATTTCATGTGACATATTAGAAAGGAAAGCCGATTTTAATCTGTCGCTTTCTTCGGCTTTTTCTTTAGCAATTTCCAGGTCGTGGGTTCTTTCTTTTACTAATTGTTCAAGATGATATCTATGTTTTTCTAATTCAGT
>JAUVLS010000059.1 GCA_030600625.1 Bacteroidales bacterium | reverse complement strand
CTCCTGTGTAATCTTATCGGGTAGCTCATCCAGCGAAAAAGGATTTACTTCAATATATGCAATCCGTCCGGCAAGAGATTCGGTACTTTGGTGAAGTAAATCGGGTGATGCAGAACCGGTTACAATAAATTGGCAGGAATCCCCGGTTTTATCTGTAATTGCACGAAGAATTGGAAATAAGTCGGGTTTTAGCTGCACTTCATCAATAATTACACATTGATTAGAAAATCGGCTCAGGTAAAGTTCAGGTTTATCAAGTTTATTATAATCAGATATCAATTCAAGATCTATATAATGTAGCTCTTTTGAAATTACTTTTTTTAACATTTGGCATAAAGTAGTTTTACCAACCTGTCGAGCACCAATTATTCCAATTACAGGAAAATAACTGCTAAGCTTTATAATTTCTGGTAAGTATTTTCTTTTGTAAATCAGTTTCATAATACAAATCTAATAAATTAAAACTAATAATTTGCATTTTGATTGCAAATTATTAGTTTTAATTTACAAACTCAATCTCTTTAAACTCAAACTCTTTTTTCTCCTGGTTTTTAGTTAAAATTTGCAGATGCCCAAACTCATTAATCCCGGTTATTTTGGCTTTAAATATTTTATGGTTACTTAAGTAGTTATGAAATTCATTATACCTGTAAAGGCATTTTATATATTCTTTATTAATCTCTTCAAATTTTCCAGCCTTAAGTTTATCATAAAAGAAACTAATATTACTTCTTATTTTAACAATTTCCTGATCAATAGAATAAGTCTTTTTAGTAATTTGATTTAACGAAACAGGATTAGGAGCATTACTTAAAAAAGTTGTTTGATTAAGATTAAATCCAATACCAATAATACTTTGATTTATATTTGATCCTTTAATAATATTTTCAATTAAGATTCCGGCAAGTTTTTTATTTTGGTAATATATATCGTTTGGCCATTTAATTTTAATATAATTTGTTTTTGCCTGCATATAATTAACAATACCTAATGATACTACTTTTGATAAAAGAAAGTTTTTGTCAACTGGCAAAAAATCAGGATATAATACAAGACTGAATAAAAGGTTTTTTCCTTTTTCACTTTTCCAGGTATTATTTCCCAGTCCTTTTCCCGAACTTTGAAATAAAGTGGAAATTATTGATCCTTCGGGATATTTTGATTTTTTTAAAAGATCAGAAAAATAATTATTGGTCGAATCTACCGTATTGAGTTTAATTATTTTTTGCCAGCTTTCCATTTCAATTTTTTGGTAAAGTTATCTTGAAATATGACAAAAGTTAAAAAATCATGACAATTTCTTTAAAAATGGTTTAATAAATCCTAAAAAAATGACAATTTTACCGTCTAAACAAATCATTACTTATAACTGTTTAAAAGGAATGATTTTTGACTAGTGAAGACTTTCAGACACAAAATTTGAAAACAATAATAGGAAGATAAACAGAGTTTTAAAAATAAATGGTAATTTCATTACCTTTGCCAAAAAAATTGATTGAATGGTTAAACAAAAAAACAAGCTTAAATTAAATACAAAAGAAATAGTTAGCGCAGCGATTGAAGGGATATTAAAGAAAAAGGGGAAGGATCCTGTAAGTTTAGATTTAACAGAAATAGAAAATTCAATTTGTAAATATTTTATAATTTGTCATGGTGATTCAAACACTCAGGTTGATGCTTTGACAGATTCAGTTATAGAAACAGTCCGAGAAGTAACAGGCGAAAAAGTTTGGCATAAAGAAGGTCTGAACAATGCAACATGGGTATTGCTTGATTATAGCGATGTTGTAGTTCATATATTCCAAAAAGAATACAGAGACTTATATAAGTTAGAAGAACTGTGGGCTGATACAAAACTCACCCGGTATGATGACACCAAAAATAATGGAGAATTTTAATAATGGTTGATAATAAAAAAAATAGCAAGAAACAAACTAATAGGCCAAGTTCAGATAAGCCAAAGCCAAAATTTAATGTTTACTGGATTT
Organism: Bacteroidales bacterium; assembly: GCA_030600625.1. The sequence continues at coordinate 5,686 of JAUVLS010000059.1, read as the reverse complement.
ATGGATTAATAGCGGTAGTCTTTATTGGATTGCAACTTTTAAGTTTTAAGCCAAAACCAACTGAAATTTCAATGCAGGAGTTTGAGCGTAATATGCTTAAAAATGGAGATGTTGCAAAAATAGTAGTTGTTAACAAAGAAAGAGCGAATATTTATATTAAAAAAGATCGATTAACCGATGCAAGGTATAAGGACTTACTCGAAAAGAAGTTTGCTCGTACTGCTGAAGAAGGACCGCATTTTTTCTTTACCATTGGTTCAATGGAATATTTTGAACGATGGATAAGTGAAGCTCAGGAAGATTATTTAAGAGGGGAGTATATAGAAATTAGTTATAAATCGCAACCTAATTATATGCGTGATATTATTGGATGGTTACTCCCAATTTTTATTATTTTGGCTATATGGCTTTTTATATTTAGAAGGATGTCAAAAGGTGCTGGTGGTGCTGGTGGAGGTAATATATTTAGCGTTGGTAAATCAAAAGCTCAACTTTTCGATAAAGAAAGCGATATCAAAGTTGACTTTAAGGATGTAGCGGGTTTAGAAGAGGCCAAAGTTGAAGTTCGCGAAATAGTTGATTTTTTAAAAACACCAAAAAAATACACTGATCTTGGAGGTAAAATTCCTAAAGGAGTTCTACTGGTTGGCCCTCCCGGAACGGGGAAAACATTAATGGCAAAAGCTGTTGCCGGCGAAGCTAATGTTCCTTTCTTTTCAATGTCGGGTTCCGATTTTGTTGAAATGTTTGTTGGAGTTGGGGCTTCGCGTGTTCGCGATTTATTTAAGCAAGCAAAAGAAAAAGCTCCATGTATCATTTTTATTGATGAGATTGATGCAATTGGTCGTGCTCGTGGAAGAAATCCAAATTTTGGAGCTAACGATGAACGTGAAAATACATTAAACCAGTTATTAACCGAAATGGATGGTTTTAGTAATAATGTTGGTGTAATTATTATGGCTGCTACCAACCGTGCTGATATTCTTGATAAAGCTTTAATGAGAGCAGGCCGCTTTGACCGTCAAATACATCTTGAGTTACCGGATATTAACGAACGAAGAGATATTTTCAAGGTACATTTAAAACCGATTAAAATAAAAACAAACCTTGATATTGAATTTCTCGCAAAACAAACACCGGGATTTTCTGGTGCTGATATTGCTAATGTTTGTAACGAATCGGCATTAATAGCAGCCCGTAAGGAAAAGAAGACTGTTGAGCGCCAGGATTTTCTTGATGCAGTTGACAGGATAGTTGGTGGCATGGAGCGCAAAACCAAAATTATTACTAAAGAAGAAAAACGAACCATTGCATTTCACGAAGCAGGTCATGCCACTGTAAGTTGGCTGTTAGAGCATGCTCATCCTCTTGTAAAAGTAACTATCATCCCTCGCGGACGTTCATTGGGTGCTGCCTGGTATTTACCCGAAGAAAGACAAATTACAACACGTGATCAGTTATTGGATGAAATGTGTGCTGCCCTTGGCGGAAGAGTTTCAGAAGAGTTGATATTTGGGAAAATATCAACCGGTGCAATGAATGACCTGGAAAAAATAACCAAGCAGGCTTATGCTATGATTGCGTATTTTGGAATGAGCAATAAAGTGGGACATGTGAGTTTTTACGATTCTTCAGGTCAAACTGATATGGCATTTACAAAGCCTTATAGTGAAAAAACAGCTGAACTTATTGATAAAGAGGTTAAGGATTTGATTGAGGAAGCATATAAACGTTCTTTTGAAATCTTAAAAAAATACAAAAGCGGATTAACCCAGTTAGCAGAAATTCTTTTGGAAAAAGAAGTTATTTTTGCTGAAGACCTTGAAAAGATTTTTGGTAAACGTCCTTGGAAAACTCAACATGAAAAAGAAGCCGAAGTAAAAAAGGAGCTTGAAGAAAAAAAGAAAAATAATAAGTCTGCCCGCTTGTCTGCCGAACAGGCAGGCAAGGCAGGCTCCACAGGCGGGGAGAAAAAGGCTAAAAAGCCTGTAAAGAAAGAGGGTAAGTAGAATTGAATAAAATTTATAGAATTGAGTAATTTAGTTCAACGCACCATAACCGGGATAATAATTTTATTAGCTGTTATTGGTGCAATAACATTTGGGAAAATAAGCTTTTTTATATTATTCGAATTGATAATAATTGGTGCAATGTATGAGTTTTATACACTAGCCGAAAAGAAAAAGTTTAATCCTTTAAAAGTTTACGGAATAGTAATTGGCACAACAGTTTTTGCTGCCAATTATTTTTTTGTAAATGATTTTATAAGTGCTCAGGTATTCTTAGCAATAATTCCGATAGTAATAAGTGTTTTTATAATTGAACTCTATCGTAAATCAGAATATGTTTTTTTAAATATAGGATTTACTTTATTAGGTGTTTTGTATATCGCAATACCATTTTCTTTTGCAATTTACATCGTATTTTCAGATGAAATAAATTACAATTCACATTTATTACTTGGCTTTTTCTTTTTAACCTGGGCCTTTGATACTTTAGCTTATGTTTTTGGAGTATCATTCGGTAAACATCGTTTGTTCGAAAGAATTTCTCCTAAAAAATCTTGGGAAGGATTTATTGGTGGAACATTGTCCAGTTTAGGTGTAGCTTATGTAATATCAATATTTTATACTGAATTGAGCTTTCTCCATTGGGCTGTATTATCAGTAATAATTTCAGTTTTTGGCACTTATGGCGATTTAGTCGAATCATCTTTCAAAAGAAATATTGATGAAAAAGATTCCGGAAATATCTTGCCGGGACATGGAGGTGTTTTAGATAGATTTGATGCAGTGTTGTTCACCTTGCCGCTATTTTATGTATATTTGCAGTTCATACAGTAAACTTTAATATTTTTTAAAATGACTATACATAAAGAAGGACGACCAATAGTTGCTCTGTTTTTTATTGTGTTAGTGGCTATAAATTTATTGGTGTATTATTTTGTTTCAAGCAATTTAATAGTAACCTGGATATTAGGTTTAGTATCCTTTTTATTTTTTCTGTTTATTGTTCGTTTTTTCCGTAGGCCAAACAGACCTCTAATTACAGACGATAATACTATTTATGCTCCTGCCGATGGCACTGTCATGGTAATAGAAGAAATCACTGAAGATGAGTTTTTTGAAGATAAACGAATACAAGTATCTATATTTATGTCGGTTTGGGATATTCACATAAATTGGTTTCCAATCGCAGGAATTATAAAATACTTCAAATATCATCCCGGTAAATTTTTAGTTGCCTGGTTGCCAAAATCTTCAACTGAAAATGAGCGTACTACAGTTGTATTAGAAGATAAAAACAAAAGACAAATTCTTGTTCGACAGATTGCCGGAATTCTCGCCCGACGTATTATTTCTTATGCCAAAGAAGGAATCGAAGTAAAACAAAATTCGGAATTGGGGTTTATCCGTTTCGGGTCGCGTGTCGATGTTTTTTTACCGCTTGATGCAAAAATTAATGTTCAGGTAGGTCAAAAAACTAAAGGAACCCAAACAGTTATCGCAACATTGTAAAAGTTATTATCAGAATATGTATAATACTGTAAGGATTGATCTCGCAGAGTTTTTTTGTTGAAAATCTTAAAACAATTAATTTAAAAACATAAATAATGTAGCTATGAGAAACTTTATTTTTTTATTATTTATTATGCTAACCTTTAGTTTAAAAGGACAAGATGTTATAAAAACAGTATTTGGCGATGAAATTAATGCAAAAGTGATAGGAGTAAGCGAGGGGAAATTAAAATATCAGAAGACAAATGATCCAAATAATGCTAAATATTCAATGGATGTTACTAAAATTGATGAAATAATTTTTGAAGATGGAACAATAAAGAAATTTGGATTAGAAGTTGTGGACGAAGAGTTTAATGGTACTAAAATTAAAATGGAAGATATTAACAAAGAAAAGATTCCGGAAATTCTATATTCAATTGCAGGAAAAGGCAAAAAAGTATTTTTGCAATCGCATGATGATAATGCAATTGTTCATGTAAAAAATGTTATAGAACCATGGGGGTATTGGAAAATTGCTTCGGATGATAAACAAGCAGATTTTATTTTAAAATTCTATCTTCGTTATGAAGGAGCTGGTGTATGTATTGTAAATGCAACATTTGTCGATCCTAAAACAAATAATGTGCTTTACTCAACTCGTGAAGTAACGTCTGTGAAAAAAGCTAAAGGATTTGATTTTAATACTAAACGATCTGCAATGCGACAAATTGTAGAACAGGTATTTAAACCAAATTTTAAATAATATTTTTTTGAATACCCTCTTTTATACCAATGTAGGCTAATAAATACTCTGTCATTCCGCACTTGATGCGGAATCTATTTGTTGATTAGCAGATTTCTGCTTTTACAGGAATGACAGGCCTTGCAGGAATTCTCAGGCATATTATCGGACATTCATATAAAATATATTTAACTCTATTAGGATTTTATATCCTGATAGAGTATTTACTGTTAATCAAAATAATTATCAATATTAATTCTGTAGAGTTTTCCCTTGTCGAAAATAAAGGTGTATTTTGTTCCTTCGCCTATCATTTGCAGGCTGTCTGACTTAAATCTTAAATTATCTGAGAATCTACCGGTGAATTCATCTTTAGTTATTCCTACCCGAATACCATTCTTTAATTCTATTTGTTTATTTAAAACTTTACCTGCAAGTAAAAACTCCTTTCCTCGATGTGTTTTATAAAAGAAAAACTCCGAATTTTTATAAGTAAGCTGATAGATGGTATCTGTTTTTTCGGGATAGTGTTTATTTTTTCGTAATAGTTTTTTCGTATTAAACTTAGGTTTGGAAAGATTTGAAAAATTCTCTATACTTTCTTTAAAACCAAATGGATTTTCCAAAAACTCTTTTTGGCTTAGTGATTTGTATTCAATAGTAGTTTTTTGTGTAGAACACCCAATCAGACCTATAATTATAACTACAAAAATATATTTTTTCATCTGTTTGTAAATTGTGCCTGACTTTGATATTGTGTTACTAAGCTTTAATTATATTCTTGCCTGTCTGCCCTGACTGCCGCCCGCCTGCCGGACGGACAGGTCAGGCAGGCGACAGGTAGATGTGTCTCTCCCGATAACTATCGGGATTATCTTAGCCATTGGCTGTTTATATTTAGCTTTTAGCTAAAATACGAAGAAATATCTATATAAAGAATTATGTAGTTAAAAGTGTAGCGTACTCTCCTAAATGTGATTGTAACATAAATCTTAATTTTAGCACCAAATATCAAAAAACGATAACAAAAACTTTGATGTAATATATTGTAGTTTTGTATAAATTATCACTCTAATTATCAATATTTTGATTTGGAATGATGCCTGCCTGACGCAGGCAGGGATAACTGGAATACTGGAAAGTATGAATCCCTTTCCAACACTCCATTATTCCATTGTTCATTTCAAACTAAAACCTCCCTTGCTTTAACCACAACTTTTTATAACATAGCCATAAAATAATAATTTATCTGATAATTGATCGCTGTTTATTGCTAACTGTTAAAGATTCCCCAATTTATATGTCCAACAATATTTTATTATCGCTGAAAAAAACTTATTTTAGTTCAGATTTTGTAAATCTGATCAAAGCATTAGATATGAAATTTTAATTAAAGTTTAATAATGAACAGGAATTTACGCTATTTGTTTATTGTTCTTGGAGT
>JAUVLS010000118.1 GCA_030600625.1 Bacteroidales bacterium | reverse complement strand
AGATTTTAAAATGGAGATTTCGTTTACCACGGTTGCTTTTCGGCGTACACGGCTACGGCCCAGTTCTGCTATAATGGCTTCTACGCTGGCTACATCGCTTTGCTTATCGGATATAATAAGAGATGAGCTTATGGTATAGGTGGGTTCGGAGTAACGGTTTACCATGTATGCAACTGCCAGAGCAATTGATAATGCAATAGCAAACCAGTACCAGTTGGCCAGGAACATAAACAGGTACTTTTTAATGTCGATGCTTTCTTCCTGGTAGATGTTATGTTGTTGATTAGTTTCCATTGTGTTTGTTTAGCAGTTAAATTTAAGTTTATGCTTTCTTTTTTACAAGTACTCAGTTCCGAGTTCCCGGTTTTTTATTTGAAAATTTTGGATTCCCCTTTAGAGCCTGTCCCGAATTTACTTCGGGAGCTTAGGGGCAATACTGGGGTCTGATCCATATTTTTTGTTATTTTCTAATTGTTATGTTAATCTGTAGTATATAGAAGTTTAAAGTTTGTTTATGTTGTGGTTGTTTTGTTGCTAGTGTTATGCTAAAGTTCTAAAATTAAAGTTTAAAGCCTGCCTGTCGCCTGCCTGCCGGCGAGGCAGGGCAGACAGGTAAAAAGTTTTTTGGTTTTGACCCCCTAGCCCCCTTAATAAGGGGGGATAACTAATCAATAATTCAAAATTATAGCCCCTTATTAAGGGGTTGGGGTTATTTTGTATTAAATTCTTTTTTAATTCTATTTAAAACATTTGTTAAATTATGAAGTACTTCTTTATTTTCAAATCTCAGTACTTTCTTATTCATCAATGCCAGATGTTCATCCCGTTCTTTATCTTTTTCTAATCCTTCTTTGGTAAAATGATGTTGCCCATCCAGTTCTATAATTAATTTTTCTGATGAACAATAAAAATCAGCAATGTAATGACCAATACTATGTTGTCTCCTGAATTTACGACCACCAAGTTTTTTACCCTTTAAAACACTCCACAACACTAACTCAGCCTCGGTCATATTTTCTCTTAAATATTTTCGAGTTTCTTTTAGGTAAGGTAAGTTATATAACTTAGTAGTCATTAATATTTATGAATAGATTTCTTTTAGCTTTTAACGATTAGTTTTTTTCCTTTTATCTTCTTGCCTGCCGCCAGGCATGGTTATCTTGTTTGTGTAATTGTTTATTAGTTTATGTATGGCTTGCCAGCCGTGGCTGGTATGCGGTTTGCGGTTTACGGTTTATGGTAAAATGGTTCAAAATTTTATTTCCAAAATCATCATTTATCTACCACCTCCCAGTTGCCATTTTTACGACCGCCTATTCATTTAATAATTTGCAATTCTTTTAATTCAGATAAAGCTCTTTCTATAGTTCGTTCAGTATATCCTGTTAATTTTGCTATTTTCGGAATAGTAAATTCAGGGTTGTTTTTTATTATATCAAGGACAACAACAATACTTCCGGATAATTTTTTCCCGACATCTTTCCCGACATCAGACGTAGTTTTTTGATCAGTATAACTCAAGCTTATCAAGAATCCGTCGCCGATTTCTTTATAATCAAATTTCATGGTAGGATACTCACGAATAGCCTCCCTTACTCTGATATACCCACTTCCATATTTCTCAATATCTTTTGTAAGATAAAAAGATTCAGCAATTAATTTATTTCGGGTTCTTGATTGATAATAATTTGTTTTTAGTTCTTCTATGGTAATACCCCCAAATAATTTTCCGGGATTAAAAATTGAAATAGAATTGTCAAATATTTTAATCTGAATATCAGTAGGCTTGGTGTAATCACGATGTACAATAGCATTTAATACCAGTTCTCGTAAAGCATGAATTGGATATTCAAAAATCTCATTTCGCTGGATAGCGCCTGTAAATTCAAAAGCTACTTTTATTTGACCAATAATATACCGCATGGTATCTTCAACAATATCAAATAAATTACCACGGATCATTTTATCGTCTATAATATACGATGGAGTCTTAAATCTTCCCACATGTACATTGAAAAATAATTCTTCTTTTGAAAAAAGAATCATTGCCGCATTCGTAGGTTTATTATTTATAACTAATTTAAGTTTAGTTAAGCATTCTAATGGTGTTCCTCTTAAACTGAATCTTCCATTATCGTTCACCTTTTTAATAAACAGCAGTACCTTTTCAAAGTTTATATCATCTATATTGGCTCCTTTATATTCATAACTGTCCCAGGATGTTTGAAGTGACGAATGATATAAATTATTTATCTCATCCAATGGTAATAAATGATTTGAATTGTTTTTACGAATATAATATCTTCCTCTCGCTGAAACAGGCTTAATTGGAAACTCTTGTACAGAAAAAACAACAAAGATTTTATTGTCTATGGTAATAATTTGCGCATCAGGAATAATAGAAGGTTCTGTTTTTTGTCATTTGAAATTTGGTTATTTGTTTATTTGTTTGCTCGTTGCTTGCAGCTTGTTTGTCATTCGTTATTTAAAATTATGCATTATTAATATTATTAGGTAGCACCTACGGCGCTAATATGCAGGGTGTTTGTTTTGTGCTACAAACAGGTCAATCCTAACGGATTTTTCTCTTCTTTTTTTCCTTTTCACCTCTTCACCTTTTCTCCTTTTCACCGCTAACCTGCCCGTCTGGTTTAACCTGTCTGCCGAACAGGCAGGCTGCCGAAGGTTGGCAGGCGGGGGCGGAAAGACGCTAAGATTTGTTTTGCTCATAGCTCATAGCTCATTTGTTCCTTGGTGTTTACTCACTACGTTTATGAGAAATTTGCTCTTTACAATGAAATCATGTATTTATTTAAAAAATCAAATATATTACAAACTCTAATGTTTTTTTTAATCAGATAATCATCGCTGTTTGGTGTAATGATAAAGTTTTGTTCGGAGCTTAAATCATCAAAAGCAATTGTTGTGCCTCTTGTAAGCTTAGGTGCTGATGTATATTTAATTTCAATTGCCATAATAGTTTTTTGTGATTTAGTAACTACCAAATCGCATTCTGCCCCATCGTTTGTACGATAAAAATAAGTTTGATATTTTGGTGATAATTGTTGAATAATTTGTTCAATAACAAAACTTTCCCAGGAGTTCCCAATTAATGGATTTCCAAACAGATCTTTTTTTTCATTAATATTTTGTAAATAATGTAAAATCCCGGTATCTCTGATATATATTTTTGGAGATTTTACAAGTCTCTTCTTTATATTCAGATAAAAAGGTGCTAATTGTTTGATTAAAAACGATCCTTCAAAAAAGTTAATGTATTTTTTTATTGTATTCGAACTTATTCCAAGAGATTTTGACAAGCTATTGTAGTTAATAATATCCCCATGTATATGAGATATCATTTGTAACAATTTTATTAATAAAGCTTTGTCAACCTTTAAACCTAAATTTGGCAAATCCCGTTCGACATATGTTTTAATATAGTTGTAATGCCATTGTGTAACCATTTCAACATCATCGAATAAAAACGCATTAGGAAAACCTCCCTGTAACCATAACCGATCTGTGTTTTTATTACTTAATTCATAAACTTCGGTTAAATTAAAAGTTGTTAATTCAACATAAGCAATTCGTCCGGCTAAACTTTCAGACGAATTTCGAATTAATTCAGGACTTGCAGATCCCAAAATAATATATCTTCCCGGGATTCTGTTTAAGTCAATCATTGAGCGTAAAACAGGAAATAAGTGTGGTAAATTTTGAATCTCATCTAAAACAACGCATTTATCAATATTGTCTTCGAAATATAATACAGGGTCTTGAAGTTTTGCAATATCGCGTGGATTTTCTAAATCAAGAAAAACACATTCCTTTTGAATATTTTCGACTATTTGTTTTGAAAGAGTAGTCTTTCCAACTTGTCTTGGTCCAATAATTCCTACGACAGGAAAAAAATCGAGTAGTTTTACTATTTTTTTTGCTTTATTTCTTGTAATCATGATTACAAATATGGTAATAAAACCGAAATATTTAAAATTAAATGAGAATTTACGGTTTTAATCCGGTTTGTGGTTTAAGGTGTATGGTTTATGGTATGCGGTTTATGGTTTACGGTTTACCTTGCCTGCCGTCAGGCATGGTTTCCTTGTTTTTTTAAAGCTTCTAGCTATTAGCCTGACTGCCCTGCCTAACCGGCAGGCAGGCGTCAGGCAGGCCTTTAGCAGTCGTCTATTTAATATTGTATTTTCACTCACTACTCACTACTCACTACTCACTACTCACCACTCATGGGTGTTTGTAAATAGTCTTTTAGTTTATTTTTTATGAATTCTTTTATTTCATTCCAGTTAAATGGGAGCAACATCACCGGATCTTCATCTTCATCGGCGTCCTCGAAATAAGATAAGCTTTTTAATACTAAAAATTCTGAGCCGTCGTGATATTTTTGATTATAGAAAGCAAGTATTTCATCCAGCGAGAAACTTTGTAACAAGAAAAATAAATCAATAAAATCCTTTTTTGTACCTCGCCCTGTAATGGCAGATAATTTCATGGCTGCAATATCTTTTTCTCCGGCTAATGTTAAATCATCCTCATTAATTGATTTTTCAATCCAGGGATAATGATAGTTAACAATATCTACTTTTATATTGTCTATCAGAAAAACATTTATGTTCTCACTTTTCTTTAATATAGTAACTTTCCCTATTGCGTTCAATGCTTCGGAGATCGCATATTCATCACTCTGAATATTTCCAAATAAATCTAGATCAATAGATTTTCTGTGCCCCAATTGCAAAGCCAGAGAAGTTCCTCCTGCTAACCGCAATTCTGAAAAAGCCGGTACTTTTTGTAATTTTTTTAAAAGTTCCAGTGTTTTGGGGTCAATTGTTTCGTAGTGTAACATAAGAATTTGTTTCGGGGAATTCCTGAAAGCAAAGAAATTAAAGACACGGATTTCATGTCTAAATCTTTTAAAGACACTGCTGTTGTTGTAATTTCTTTAATCCCGTAATAATCAAGAATTATTTTCCAATCAGACAATAAACCATAATCAAGAGTTCTCTGTATAATCAGTTTCTTATTTTTGTCAAAATCTATTTTATGTATATCTACATCCCAAAACAGATGATTTGAAAGATCTTTTATTTGCATTATAAAATTGCTTGTCTGCCGGTTTAACTGCCGTAGGAAGTTTTAACTGTCTTTGGCAGTAGGCGTGGTTATATGGTTAAACTGTTAAATTGTTAAATTGTTAAATGGTTATATTGTTAAATTGCTAAATTGCTGAATTGTCAGAAGTGCTTAAAAAACTATTTTCTGTTATTTTTAATTTTCAATACTGTTGTCTTCCTTTTTTTCTTCTATTTCCTTGGCGTTTAAAGGACTTATTATACTTTCACCTAGTATAGCGTTCATTAAATAATATTGTATATTTGTGTCAAAATATAATATATGGCACGAAAAGTTAGAAAACAATTACAGCTATCAAATAGTGATATGACACAACTAAAAGCTTATAGTGTTAGTCGTACGGAATCAT
>JAUVLS010000209.1 GCA_030600625.1 Bacteroidales bacterium | reverse complement strand
AAGCATCGAAGGAACTTGCAGGTAAAGCTGAAGGTAAAGCAATTGCTGATAAAGTAAAGGCGTTATTGAGTTTGTAAATGACTAAAGTTTTTAATTTTAGTCATTTTAAGTATTTTAAAATTTAGTCATTTATAATTAAGGCTTAGTTAGAAAAGCTCGCAGTAATGTGAGCTTTTTTTTATCTTTAACAAGTTTAAATTGATGCAATTTTTAATGAAAAAAGTTTTATTAATAAATTCAAATATTGAAATCTTACCATACCCAGTGGCTCCATTGGGAATATCTCTTGTAGCATCGTCTTTAAAAGATAAATATGAAGTTAAAGTTTTTGATTCAGCGTTTAGTTCAACAAGCGCCTTGTTAAGTTTTATAAGGGAATTTAATCCGGATTATATAGGTGTAGGATTACGGAATATTGATAATGTTACCATGCGAAAATGCAAATGGTATATCGACGAAATTAAAAATATAATTATCAATCCGGTAAAAGATAATTTTAATGTCCCTTTAATTATTGGAGGTAGTGGATTTAGTATAGCTCCGGAACAAATATTTGAATATTTTAATGTTGATTATGGTATAATAGGCGAAGCCGAGGCATTATTTCCAAAGTTACTTTCTTTTTTGGAAAATGGAGATAATGATATAGAATTGGGAAATGTTATTTCTAAACATAATAAATACATTAAAATCAAAAAACAAATTAGTGAACCTTTGCTTATACCAAGAGCAAATATAGATCAATTTATAAATTTTGAACCATATAGTAAGAAAGGGAGTTATCCTGTTCAAACAAAACGAGGATGTACTCATAAGTGTATATACTGTTCATATCCAAACATCGAAGGGAGAAAATACAGATTGAGGCTTGTTTCCAATATTGTCGATGAAATTGAAGATGTGCAAAATCGAATACCCGGTGTTACTTTCGAATTTGTTGATTCAACATTTAATTCTCCACTTAAACATGCAATAAATATTTGTCAAGAAATTATTAAAAGAAATTTGAAAATAAAGATTCGTACCATGGGAGTTAATCCCGGGGAAGTTACAGACGAACTAATTTTATTAATGAAACAGGCCGGATTTACCCAGATAGATTGTACTCCTGATTCTGCTTCTGAGTTGATGATAAAAAAATACAGGAAAAATTTTAGTAAGAATAAATTAATTCAGTGTGCAAAAATAATTCGTAAATACGATATGCCTACAATGTGGTTCTTTATGTTAGGTGGGCCCGGCGAAACTGAAGAAACTATTTTGGAAACATTTAAATTTATTGATAATTACATTTCTGAAGATGATATGGTTCATATTACCGAAGGAATACGAATTATTCCAAATACAGAATTATACAATATAGCTATTGACGAAGAAATAATTTCAAAAGAGATGAATGTTATAGATCCGATGTTTTATGTAAGCCCGACAATAGGGAAAGAAAATCTTACTCATATTTTAGACAGGGAAATTGGAAAAAGAAACAATGTAATGAATTCTATTGATACTGAGCCGTCACCGGAATTAATGCAAGCAGCTATAAAATATCGAAAAGAAAAAGGTGTTGATGAACCTATGTTCAGGACTTTGTTGAGAGTTCAGAATAAAATAAAATAAAAAAACGGAGTAAATTTTTTACTCCGTTTTTCTTTATGGGAATTTATTTTCTAATAAAATTTAGCTCTTTTATCAACAATATTAGCAGTTTCTTTTAGAGCTTCGAAAGCTTCGTAATTTGCCCTGTTTTGATATTGTGTCATGGTTTGCATTTGTTGAAGTTCAACATTGGCATTTTCTTCCATACTAACAGAATTAACTTTTATTACAAAAACACCATTATCCCCTTTTATTGGGCTTGAAATTTGATTAGCATCTGAAGATGTTACAACTGCAACAAGTTTAGGCTCAATACCGGCATTAGGAACAGAATAGGAACGGAAACTAATATCAGTAGCTTCGTGTACTACGGTATTAAATTTAGTGGCTAAAGATTCTAAATCATTATTTTCCTGTAAAGCCTCATTGAATTTTTCTGCAAGATATTCAGCTTTTTTCTGTTTCTTAGTCTGTACTGTTATCTGTGCTTTAATTTGTTCGAATGGAGCAATACCATCCTCTTTCACGTCATTAACAAATCCAATTACATAACAATCGCCTAATGTAAAAATAAGATTATTTTGTGACTTAATAATTCCATTTTTATCAGTATTATACACTGATCGTATTAATTCTCTTGGATTTTCTAAACCTGCAAGTTGTTGATCTGCTTCATTAATATTGGCAGCAATCTTTTTAGTTAATCCTTCCTCTTCAATAGCTTGTAAAAATTCTTCGTATGTGTGATTATTACCGGCAAATTTACTTGCCTGAGCGTATGTTTGTTGGTAAGTTTCTGAACTAGGTTCTAATTTACGGCTCAAAATAGCAAGTTTAACTTTTTTCTCATTTCTGGCTTTATTTGTTACCTGAACAATATGTAATCCATATTGGGTTGCAACAAGTTTATATTCACCAACTTTTGCTATAAAAGCTGTATCACTAAATGGAGAAACCATTTGATTAGCTCTGAACCATCCTAAATCGCCACCTTTTTCGTTTGCAGCTTTATCGGCTGAAAATTGTGCAGATAATGAAGCAAAATTAGCGCCATTTTCTAATAGATTTTTAATGCTGTCAGCAATTGCAAAAACCTGGTTGGAGCTTTGATTTTGTGTTGGTTGTAATAAAATATGCTTTGCTTTAACAGAGTCAGGCAAATATTTAGTTTCTGAAAGTTTAGCTAAAAGAAATGCTTCGTTTTCAAAATAAGGGCCATGCATAAATCCTTCTTCAGCATCAAACATTATATCTCTTAACCCTTCAGGTAATTCATCCTTTTTATAATAGTTATTATCAAAAGAAAAATCACTATTTAAGCTTACAAACTCCTTATCGTTTTCTGTATTTGCAAAATCTTCCCTGATATTGTTAATCCACTCTTCGGTAGTATTTTTATCAGCTTCTGACGGAACAACATCAAAAGTTATATATTCTATATTTCTGGAAGCTTTTTGCTTAAATTCATTCTGATGATTATCGTAATATTCTTTTAAATCACTATTTTTAATTGATATTAAACTATCAGGGATTGTATTTATGTTTTGTGTAACAAACTCAAAATCAACCTTCTTGTTGATGTTGTTAAGTTCGTTTTGAGCCTCTGTTTTAGTCGAATATAGTCCTTTGCTTATTAAGTACGAATATTTGGCAAACATTCTTTCCTGAATCATTTGATCTTCAACAAATAACCAGTAAGCTTTTTGCTGACCTGTGGGATCTTGATCGTATGTTTTTAAGAATTGGATTACAGCCATTGTATTTAACTCGCCCGTTTCTGGATTTGTAAATAGATTTTGAATTATAGGATGTATATTTTCTCCCTGAACCATATCCCATAATTCCTGACTGCTAATATCTAAGCCAATTTCATTGTATTCGTCTTCCAAAACATATTCTCTAACCAGTTGGTTCCATGTCTGTGCTTGAATTCTTTGAACAGAAGCTTCATCCAGTGCAGTCTGACCAGTACTAAATTTAGTAATCTCTATAATATCATTAAGTTCTTTCTGATATTTTTGATAAGGAATGGATTTTCCGGATATCTCGGCAATTTCAAACTGAGAGTTTGAAAATAATGCTCCTCCTGAGTTTAAAAAATCTCCTAAAATAAATGCCAGCAGTGCCATACCTATAACTACTGCAACTAAAACTCCTGCGCGATTTCTAATTTTCTCTAATGTTGCCATTGAATATTGTTTTTGTCAAA
>JAUVLS010000122.1 GCA_030600625.1 Bacteroidales bacterium | reverse complement strand
CCAATCATATTATTTCTGTAATGAGCTGCTTTTTTTTCAGTTAAATTACTCATTAGAGTATTGTTTAACTTATAATGTCCTTCGTCATACGAATCAAGAATACCTAATACATTTAATAAGGTAGATTTCCCAGAGCCTGACGATCCCATAATTGAGACTAATTCTCCCTGTTCAATTGTTAAATCAAGCCCTTTTAAAACATGCAATTTATTATTACCTGTTATATAAGATTTATGCAATTCCTTTAATTCTATCATAAATAAATAAATTGATTTTTGAGTACTACATTGATTTATCAAGTTTTGTACCAAAGAATATATAGTGCTAATATTCCATAAGTTATACCATTAGAATGTTTTGTTTTACATACTCGCTTTGTACGCATCTGTACATCTACTGTACTAATTCGTACATGCCGCATTATTTTATATGAGAGTTATTATTAAAATATTCTAAAACAATACGAAATTGATGCACTAATTATTACTTTTAAGGCATATTATTTTTCTTATGGAATGCAACAAAGAATTTTTTATTCACAATTTTAAGATAAAGCACTGCACAGAATTTGATGAATCGGTATTTACTACAGGTATGTCTATTTATGAAGTAATACGAATTGAGCAAGGTGTTCCATTATTCCTAGAAGATCATTTAAACAGACTTTTTTATTCGGCTGATATTTCAAATTTATCAATAAACGAAAGTTATTGTGACATAGAAACATTGATTAGTGAATTAATCAAAAAAAATAATACAAACGAAGGTAAAATAAAACTTATTATCAGGTTTGATAAAAAAAATGATTCGAGTGAGAAAGATTTTTCGATTTATTTTACACCTCATTATTTTCCTACAGTTGAAGAATATGAATATGGTGTAAAAGTTGGATTATGCCGTACAATAAGATCAAATCCTAACGCCAAAATATTAAACACTGAAGCCCGAAGAAAGGCAAACAATACAATAGTTGAAGAAAATCTTTTTGAGGTATTATTAATTAACAATGAAGGATTTATTACAGAGGGCAGCAGATCTAATATTTTTTTCATTAAAAATAACATGGTTATAACACCTCCGGAAAAAGATGTATTAAATGGAATAACAAGAAAGAATATCCTGAAAATTTGCAAGCTAAATAAGATTGAAATAATTGAAAAGAAGATTCACTACTCAGAACTTAAAAGCATAGATACCATGTTTTTAACAGGAACCTCTTTAAAAGCTTTGCCTGTAAGGTTCTTTGAAAAAATAGAATTTAGTACCAATCACAAAATATTAAATCGTATTATGAAACTGTATAAAGAATCAATCATACGATATGTTTCTTCAAAAGATCAACTGCCTCGTAGCAAAACTGTTTAAGTATATATCGTTAAATCATTTTCATATCGTAGCAAGTTACGGAGAATATTACCCAGAGATCCCGATTTGCTTCGCTATTGGGATCAGTTCAACTTATTAATTTTTATTCGTCCTAAACTTTAAAAATTATAGTCTCACTGAATTAACCCAACCAATTTATTAAACTCATTGTTTCTTTAAATGCATTAATTTTTCCAAAAAGGAAATCATCATCACGACCCGGTTTTTTGTAACACATCATTGGATGCATAGATTCTATCTTCTTTTCAATATTAATATCAGCAACAATTGACTTTGCATTATTACCCCATAAAAACCATATAATATCAGGATTGGCTTTTGAAATATATTTTAACAATGACATAGTAAATATATTCCAATACTTCTCGTGACTATTCGACTTTCCTAATTCACAAGTAAATGAAGTATTTAAAAGTAGCACACCTTGTTTTTCCCATTCAGCAAAAAGTTCGTAAGGTGGTTTTAAAAGAAAAGTTTTTCCAATTTTATTTTTTATTTCGCTATACTTAAGGTATTCATTATTATAAGCAAAATAAATTGCACGAATAATATTTTTCAGGGAGATATTACTGAATTTATCATTCCAGGATTTTAACGTGCCAACTTCAAAAGCTCTGCCCGTTGCTACTCCATCCTGTGGATAAGGATCTTGTCCTAAAATAATAACTTTAACATCGGCCAGGGGAACTTTAAGAAATTTTAAAACCTTATCAGTTTCAGGAGTAAACTTTTGTTTTGATTCTAAAATATTTTTTTCAATATTTTTTAATAAAGTAAGAAGCTCTGAGCTTAAAAAATCATTCCAACTATTATCAATATTATCTAAGGAATCTAAAAATACCGAAATGTTGCTCATGGAATTTTCTAATCTTGACCTTTATAAGTTTTCCACATAGCTTGTTCTTTTTTGTAGTCATAAAATGATTCTATAAACTCTTTCATTTTATCAACGGTCCATATTCCAATTGGGTATTGTTTAAATATTACATCACTGCCATCCATGATATACAAAACCGGAATACCTAAAATATATTTAATTTCCAGCTCCATATCAGGTAGCCACTCAACAATATCGTCTTGAAATTTACTTCTTTTTAAAATTCCAATTAAAACTTCATTCCCCTTTGCAACAAATTTCCCTAAATGCTTATAACTAACACTTAAAATAATTATATCTCGAATTAAGAGTACTGCAATCATTATTAATAATAATCTGGTTTCTTCCCAATCATATGGAGGAATAATTAAAAATATGATTATTATAAGATCAAGTAAGAAAAGCCAATAATTTCGTTTAACAAAAAGGAATACTCGTCCTAAATAATTTTGATCTGAATGTGATGAGTTGTAGTTTAATTGCATAATATTAATCGTCTAACCAGGGATCTATATTTAAATTTGTTGATGCAAAAATATCCAAAGCCTGAAATTTAAGAATATCTTTTATCATTTCAACTTTTGATAGTATAATTTTATTTTTTGGATCAATTTTTAAAATTTTGTTATAGTCATTTAGTGATTTGGAATACTCTTGTTTTATATTATAAATGTCACCCCTTAATATCAAGCAATCAACTTTGTTTAAATCCTTGTCAATTAAACCAGTTAGCGCTTCAATAGCCTTTGCATATTCCTGATTTTTAACATACTTGTCTATCTTCGTTTTAATATCATCCATAAATTTATGCAAAATTTTCACACAAATTTAGTCAAACCAATAAAAGTTTAATTGCTTTCGTCAAATTATTCTGAAATGAATTTTTGTTTTTTGGCAATTTGAATAATTTCATTTTCGTCGCCGGCATTTAATTTTAAGAGTATATTAGCAACAAAAGTATCAATGGTATTATTATTTAGGCCCATTTTAACGGCAATTTGTTCTTTAGTCAGGTTCTCGGCATATTGCTTTACAATTTGTAATTCGTTTTTAGTTAAAGAGTCAAGTTTTTTGGCAATACCATTACTATTCCCTTTAAACCCGAACTTAGATTTAAACTGGGGACAATAATAATTATTACCTTCATAAACATTTCGAACAGCTCCAACTAACTCAATAATTTTTGAATTTTTTGATACAAATCCTTTGGCGCCATTATTTATTAACTGTTCAACAAACCAATTTTCCATATACATAGTAAAAACGATTACCTTAATATTTGGATATTCGTTTTTAAGTTTTCCCGATAGCTCAATACCATCCATACCCGGCATTGAAATATCAGTAATAACTATATCTGCATCTTTGGTTTCCAGAATCTTTAAAGCTTCCATCCCGTTTTTGGCAGTTCCTACTATTTCAATATCATCCTTTGTTTTAAATAATGTCATTAATCCAAAAAGAGATACGTCATGATCTTCTGCAATAACGATTTTTATTTTTTCTGTATCGCTAATTTTTTTTGAACCTAATAAATTCAGAGGAATAGTTAAATTAATAATTGTACCAAATCCACTAAAATTATCTACTTCAAATTTTTCGTTTGCTCTTTTTAGTATCGAGTTTAATTTTCCGTTTCTCTCAAAGTTTGAAGATTCAATAAAAGCATTTTCCACTTCTATTAAAAGATTTACATAATCATTATGTTGTATTACTTGTATATTAACATTAAGATTTTTGGCATACTCTGCAATTAAATCAATACAATAATCAGAAAATTCTACAATTATATCTTTTATTTCAGACTCTATTTCATCCAAACCATTCTCAGGAAATAAGTAGAAACTAAGATTTAATAAATCTTTTTTATTAGTAATCAAATCTGAAAGGCGATTTCTAAGATCAGTAGCTGGTAAGGGTTTATTACTAATTTCCATCGAAATCGTTTTAACCTTTTCTATAGTTTCATCAACTTCTTCTATAATCTTATTAAATGATTCGCTTTTTAACTCACTACTTATTTCGTTAATTTTTGTTTTAAGACCGGAAAAATTTTTCTCGATATTATCTTCAATTTTATAAATAGAATCTTTTTTTATAGGACTGAATAGAGATTTTTTAATTTTAATTATTTTCAATCTGAGCTTAAAAATTAAGAAAGAAAGAAATGTTATTATAATAAAAATAGAAAAGTAAAAAATATGACTATAAAAAAACGCTTCGTCTTTATAAAATTCATATAAATACCATTTGTTACCTATTTGAATAGATATCTGATTTGTTCTCTTATTATGGCGTACAACTGTAAGATTTACTTTCCCGGCATCAATAAGATTAAGTTTTGCCTTATATCTTAGATTATCGGAAACAACTATTAAATTCTCATTATCTTTAAAAATCAATTCATTTTTTGAATCTCCTGTTATATCCTCAAACTGTACAAACTTAGCTCTCTCTCTTTTAGTAATAACAAAAGCTTTACTCTTTTTTAAATCAGGAGTATATTTAAGAATTTTATTACCTGAAAATAAGTAAATATTATTTTCGGAATCAGATATACTTGTTAACACTAAATTCGATTTATTCTCGATGTTTACTTCGTTTATTCGTTCACCATGAAAATTATAAAGCATCAAGCTATTAAAAATATTTTCGGGATTAGTTCCACTATGTAAAACTGCTATTAACTTTTCGTTACCTGAAAGAATTGTTTTAACAGTTATTTGTGATGAACCACCATAAAAAATTACTGGTTGAAATAAATAATCTAAATTGTTATTGAGCACTAAAAGTTGTGATTCGTTTCCATTACTGACAACATCAACTGACTGATTTGATACTATTATCTCTGGCTTACTATCCGAATTTAAATCTTCCACTAAAACCTGACAAGAAATATTTGTTGTAATTTCAGGAGATGAGCTTAGTACCTTATTGAAAATATTAAATGAAAAAATTCTCCCGGGAGTATCAGGATATCCCGCATTTACTGCAAACAAAAACTCTTTACATTCTTTTTGATTTAAGTTATATAACCCGATTGGAATAACTTGCAAATCAGAATTTGAACTACTAACACTTGCAATAAACTCTCGGTTTACAATTGGGGTTTTATCATTTTCAGAGTTTAATACATATAAAAAAAGAGAATCGGACTTTTCTGTAAAAACA
>JAUVLS010000177.1 GCA_030600625.1 Bacteroidales bacterium | reverse complement strand
GTAATTCATATATTAAGAATTTTTAATCAGGTAATTATTGCCTGGTTGGTTGTTGGATTTAATGTAGCTATAAAAGTTACCAATAAGTGGTTTAAAGACGAACAGAAAAAACGTGAATTGGAAAAAGAGCATTTAAAATCGGAGTTAGCTTTTTTACAAAATCAGGTTAGTCCACACTTTTTTATGAATACCTTGAATAATATTCATGCTCAAATCGATATTGATACTAAAGATGCTCAAAGTTCAATTGTTACCCTTTCGAAAATGATGCGTTATTTGCTTTATGAATCGGAGAGGGGAGATACAACATTAAAAAAAGAGATTGAATTTTTAAAAAGTTATGTTGAACTTATGAAGCTGAGAGTTCACGAAGAGGTTAATATTAATTTGAAAATAACTGTAATTGATGAAGATATTAAACTGCAGCCGTTTTTGTTTATTTCATTTATAGAAAATGCATTCAAGCACGGAATAAGTTATAACGAAAAATCATTTATTAAAATTGAATTAAAGCAAAATATAGAATTTATTGAATTTAGTTGTGTAAATAGTTTATCAGTGCAAAATAAGATTACAAATCCATACTCGGGTGTAGGTTTAGATAATATAAAAAAGCGACTTAATTTATTATATAATAATGAATATCAACTTATAATTGATGAATTGGATTCTGAATTTAAAGTTTTATTAAAAATTCCGACACATGAGAATTAAATGCATAGCTATAGATGATGAGCCATTGGCACTAAAACAAATTGCAGGGTACATAAAAAAAACTCCATTCCTTGAATTGGTTGCTTCATGCAAAAGTGCATTTGAAGCAATGGACATATTATCGAATAACGAAGTTGATTTGATGTTTGTTGATATTCAGATGCCCGACCTGACAGGTATCGATTTTGTAAAATCATTAAATGAAAGACAGAAAATAATATTTACTACAGCTTATCAGGAATATGCACTGGAAGGATTTAAAGTGGATGCTCTTGATTATGTTTTAAAACCTTTTGGTTACGAAGAGTTTTTAAAGACGGCGAATAAAGCAAAAGCGCACTTTGAGCTGGTGGAAAAAGCATCTGTTAGTGTTGAAGCTAAAGATGATTACCTTTTTGTTAAATCGGAGTATAAAATAAGGCGGATTAATCTGGATGAGATTTTATATATAGAAGGATTACGCGAGTATGTAAAAATTGTTATTAAAGATGAAAAACCGGTTTTAAGTTTAATGAGTTTAAAATCATTGGAAGAAAAATTGCCTTCAGATCGTTTTATGAGAGTTCATCGTTCATTTATTGTTAACCTGTGCGAAATACAAACCATTGAACGAAGTCGTATAATTTTTGGAAAAACATACATACCCGTGAGTGATCAATATAAAGACAAGTTCCAGGAATTCCTTGCTAAAAAATTTATTTAAAATTTCTGTAAATTTTGTAAACATTTTCTAACTTTTACGTATATAGGAAATACTTGGACATAAAATCGTATTTTCTATGAATACATTAAAAATAGAAGCAACAACTTTTACTCCCGAAATTAATTTTGATATTGAAAATAATACCTTAAGTTTCTTAAAAGTATCAAAGCCAGCTAATGCAATCGAATTTTACAAACCGGTTTTTGAATTTCTGAATTATTTTGAAAAGTCAAAGGTAAAATCAAAAGTTATTAATGAATTGGTCATTGATTTTAAATTCGATTATTTTAATACCGCTACTGCAAAAATTCTTTATGAATTATTAAAGAAAATTAAAAATATACAGGAACAAGGTGTGAAAATAATTATAAACTGGTATTACCATCCCGAAGATGAAGATTTATTGGAAGAAGGCGAAATTATGTCAGAAGCACTTGATCTGTCATTCAACTTTGTTCCAATTATTGATGAAGAAAAAAACGACCTATAATTTACAGGTCGTTTTAATATTAAATATTATTGCTTATTTAGTAAATTTTGCCGATTTAATAGATTTTGTGTCTCCCCATGTTGTAACATTGCCTTTATCTCCATAAACGTAATATAAAGTTGTTCCATCAGCATGTACCGATACAGGTGTCATGCCATCAGAAAAATCACCGGAAATAGTATTCCATGTGTTGCCGTTATAAAGGCTTAGATTTGGATAACTCAATGTTGCAGATTCATATTTTATAGAGGAAATAATTACATTTCCATCAGTATCAACCGTTATATCGTATGGAGTATTAAACCAATAGTCATTCTCGGATATTAATTCTTCAACACTTGTAGTTGATGTTACTTTATATACACCACCTCTGAATGATGCAGGTGACTGACTTCTTGAAATAATATATATATCAGAACTACCTTTAGCGATTTTTAATTCCGTTATATTATCAGCTGTCCATTCTAAATCACTTTCCCATGTTGTTCCATTTAAATGTTTAATATGAAGCGTATGATTATAATCAGCGTTTTTGATTGTATATGTAAGATATAAAGTTCCTCCATAGTTTTCAAGTGTAACATTAAATACATCTACTCCTGTTGTAATAAATCCACTTGCATCTCCGCCTACTGTTTGCCAATCAGTACCTGTCCATCTAAATATTTTTAAATCCCAGTCTGGATAAACTTTTGCTGCCAAATAAAGTTCATCATTTAAAACTTCAATATCAATTGCCGAATGAGAATCTGCAAAACCCATATTACCAACAGCCAGGTTATTCGACCATGTTGAACCATCAGACTCGTGAATATAAATAGAATCAAGGTCAAGAGAAGCTAAATAAGTTTTAGAAGAACTAGCTGCAATTCCTATATGGCCTATTGAAGTTGAATTGGTAATATCGCTTGGCAAAGTTCCTCCTGTACCTGTCCATGAGTTTCCACTAAGCATGTAAACAGCCGGAGTACCATAGCCGGTTACGCCGACATCTTCAAGCACGCCCAAATAAATATTACTGCCGGTCTGTTTAAATTCTGTAAATTTAATGGCTTCGCCGGAAGTAACAACAGTCCCCAAATCAGTTTTTGTGTAGCTTATTATATCAGGATCATCATTACTACTTCCACCTCCTTCTTTTACCATGTCGCTTTCCACATCATAATCCCACCCACTTGTAGTTGTATATCTTATTACTATTTTATAGTAAAATACTTTATCAACATTAAATGAAGATATATGATGTTCATAAGATAAATCACTTGTTCTACCTGCTTCATGGAAATTATCTAAATAATCTTCTGTAGCATAATAAACAATATATTCTTTATTAGCTATGTTTTGTATTGGATCATAATTATTTGGATCTGTCCAGATAATTGTGTTTTCACTTTCTTCATAATCTCTTGAAACCTCCGTAATAGTTACTTCTTCCGGATCAAAAGCGTACCCGGTTTCAATTTCGCTGTAAGGACCAAATCCCGGTCCGCCAGCATGAGTTCTGAATTTATACTGGTATACTTGGCCGGGAATGATTTTATCATTTGGTAATTTCCAACCAGTATCATCCCAATTTGTTTGTTCTGTCCAGCTAATATCTTGCCATTCAGCGGTTTCGTCGTTTAATCGGTATACTTCATAAATTTCAGCTCCCGGTACTGTTTCGTATGCCAAATGCACAACGCCAATGTATGTTCCGTCCGATGCAATAAATGTAGTAGGTTTAGGTAAGGTGTCATCTTCTTCGCAGGATATAAAAAAAAGAAAAACAGGAAGAAGTAAAACTAAGATATGTCTTATTTTTTTCATAATATTTAACTTTTAGAGGGTTATGAATGCAAGTTATGAAAAATATTTATTGTTGACAAAACAATAATTGTGCCATGATAAGGTGTAGGATTAGTGCTGATTTTATTGATGCTCTTTGGGAAATTACATCATCACATGTTTGTCGTCGATCTTTTTGTACAAATATGTTTTTAAGTGGTGTTCCTGCAGAAGAATTGATGAAAATATCCGGACATAAAAATTCTGATTCATTTCTTAGATATATAAAAATTGATAATTTACAGGCTGCAAATATGTTAAAGGAACATCGAAATAATAAAAATAAGAAGAACTAATATAAATATTTTTTTTGGATTCATTTTTTAATGGAACAGGGTGTTTTTAAATTTCTATAAAAATCTTATATTTATCCTATAAAAAGTAGCTAAAATGGATTCTAAAATATTAAAATTAATAATTGCACTCTTGTTTGTTTCTTTATTGTGTAAGTCTGAAACTCTTATACAAAATGATTCT
>JAUVLS010000038.1 GCA_030600625.1 Bacteroidales bacterium | reverse complement strand
ACAAAAAAGAACAAGCTATGTGGAAAACTTATAAAGGTCAAGATTAGAAAATTCCATGAACAACATTTCGGTATTTTTAGATTCCTTAGATAATATTGATAATAGTTGGAATGATTTTTTAAGCTCAGAGCTTGTTACTTTATTAAAAAATATTGAAAAAAATATTTTAGAATCTAAACAAAAGTTTACTCCTGAAACAGACAAAGTTTTAAAATTTCTTAAAATTCCCCTGGCTGATGTTAAAGTAATTATTTTAGGACAAGATCCTTACCCACAGGATGGAGTAGCAACGGGCAGAGCTTTTGAAGTTGGCACGTTAAAATCCTGGAATGACATATTCAGTAATATCTCCCTGAAAAATATTATTCGTGCAATTTATTTTGCTTATAATAATGAATACCTTAAGTACAGCGAAATAAAAAATAAAATTGGAAAAACTTTTCTTTTAAAACCACCTTACGAACTTTTTGTTGAATGGGAAAAACAAGGTGTGCTTCTTTTAAATACTTCATTTACTTGTGAGATAGGGAAATCGAATAGTCACGAGAAGTATTGGAATATATTTACTATGTCATTATTAAAATATATTTCAAAAGCCAATCCTGATGTTATATGGTTTTTATGGGGTAATAATGCAAAGTCAATTGTTGCTGATATTAATATCGAAAAGAAAATAGAATCTATGCATCCGATGATGTGTTACAAGAAACCTGACCGTGATGATGATTTCCTTTTTGGAAAAATTAATGCATTTAAAGAAACAATGAGTTTAATAAATTGGTTGGGTTAATTCTGTGAGACTATAATTTTTAGAGTTCAGGACGAATAAGAATTAATAAGTTGAACTGATCCCGATAGCGAAGCAAATCGGGATCTCTGGGTAATATTCTTCGTAACTTGCTACGATATGAAAATGATTTAACGATATATACTTAAACAGCTTTGCTACGAGGCAGTTGATCTTTTGAAGAAACATATCGTATGATTGATTCTTCATACAGTTCCATAATTCGATTTAATATTTTGTGATTGGTGCTAAATTCTATTTCTTCAAAGAATCTTACAGGCAAAGTTTTTAAAGAAGTCCCTGTTAAAAACATGGTGTCCATACTTTTAAGTTCTGAATAGTGAACTTTCTTCTCAATTATCTCAATCTTATTTAGCCTGCAAATTTTCAGGATATTCTTTCTTGTTATTCCATTTAATACATCTTTTTCCGGGGGTGTTATAACCATGTTATCTTTTATGAAAAAAATATTCGATCTGCTGCCCTCTGTAATAAATCCTTCATTGTTAATTAATAATACCTCAAAAAGATTTTCTTCAACTATTGTATGGTTTGCCTTTTTTCGGGCTTCTGTGTTTAATATTTTAGCGTTAGGATTTGATCTTATTGTACGGCATAACCCAATTTTTACACCGTATTTATATTCTTCAACTGAAGGAAAATAATGAGGAGTAAAATAAATCAAAAAATCTTTCTCGTTCGAACCATTCTTTTTATCAAACCTGATAATGAGTTTTATCTTGCCTTCGTTTGTATTATTTTTTTGAATTAATTCACTAGTCAATGTTTCGATATCACAATAACTTTTGTTTATTGATAAATTTGAAATATCAGCTGAATAAAAAAGTCTGTTTAAATGATCTTCAAGGAATAATGGAATACCTCGCTCAATTCGTATTACTTCATAAATTGATATACCTGTAGTAAATACCGATTCATCAAATTCTGTGCAGTGCTTTATCTTAAAATTGTGAATAAAAAATTCTTTGTTGCATTCCATAAGAAAAAATAATATGCCTTAAAAGTAATAATTAGTGCATCAATTTCGTATTGTTTTAGAATATTTTAATAATAACTCTCATATAAAATAATGCGGCATGTACGAATTAGTACAGTAGATGTACATATACGTACAAAGCGAGTATATAAAACAAAACATTCTAATGGTATAACTTATGGAATATTAGCACTATATATTCTTTGGTACAAAACTTGGTAAATCGATGTAGTACTCAAAAATCAATTTATTTATGATAGAATTAAAGGGATTGCATAAATCTTATATAACAGGTAATAATAAATTGCATGTTTTAAAAGGGCTTGATTTAACAATTGAACAGGGAGAATTAGTCTCAATTATGGGATCGTCAGGCTCCGGAAAATCTACCTTATTAAATGTATTAGGTATTCTTGATTCGTATGACGAAGGACATTATAAGTTAAACAATACTCTAATGAGTAATTTAACTGAAAAAAAAGCAGCTCATTACAGAAATAATATGATTGGATTTGTTTTTCAATCCTTCAACTTAATCTCATTTAAAAATGCAATGGAAAATGTTGCGTTGCCATTATATTATCAAGGAGTAAGCAGAAAGAAAAGAAATAAAATAGCTTTAGAATATCTTGATCGAATGGGTTTGAAAAATTGGGCTGATCATATGCCTAATGAATTATCGGGTGGACAAAAACAACGCGTTGCAATTGCCCGATCAATGATAAGCAAACCAAAAGTAATTTTGGCCGACGAACCTACTGGAGCTTTAGATTCGACCACATCATTAGAAGTTATGGATCTGTTTCGTGAAATTAATAAGGAAGGAATTACAATAATAATAGTTACTCACGAAAAAGATATTTCTGAAAGAACCAATCGAATTATTTACCTGAAAGACGGAATTATTGAATCCGAATTTATCTCACCCCGAAAGATATCGGAAACTGTCGGGACTTATCGAAACTAGTGACGTGTTACATTTAGTATAAAAACTTAATTATCTTGGTTACACTATTTATTTTAAAAAACAACTCGAAACTCAAAACTCAAAATTTTGAACCTGACTGCCGTCAAGCAGGCTCAAAACTTTAAACTAATACCATGTTTGATATAGATAAATGGCAAGAGATATTTTCTACTATTCAAAAGAATAAGTTACGCACTTTTCTTACAGGATTTAGTGTGGCCTGGGGAATATTTATGCTTATTGTTTTGTTAGGTTCCGGAAAAGGTTTGGAAAATGGTATACATTCTAATTTTGATGCTGATGCAGCCAATAGTATTTGGATATTTCCCGGACAAACAAGTAAACCTTATAAAGGAATTCAACCGGGGAAGTATGTAAGATTTACCAATGAGGATTACGAAAGATTAAAACGTGATGTTAAAAATCTGGAACGTATTTCAAGCCGTTACGATATAAGAGGTAATGACCTGATTTCTTATAAAAATGAATATGGCAGTTTTGGCATAAATACTGTTCATCCCGATATGGAATTTATTGAAAATTCTTTCCCGATAAAAGGCAGATTTATAAATAATATAGATATTGAAAAATCCAGAAAAGTTGCTGTTGTTGGCGATCTGGTTGAAGAAGCTTTATTTAAAAACGGGAAATCACCTATAGGAGAGTATATAAAAATTCAGGGGATACCTTTTAAAGTTGTTGGTATTTATTCGGAAAATTCCAATAACGATGGAGAAAGAAGACGCGTATACATTCCTATTTCTACAGCTCAAATGATTTTTGACGGGGGAAACAGGGTTAATAACATTGCTTTATCAGTCAAAGATATGACCCTTGATGAAAGTAAACAATTCGAAGAAAAACTTAAAGCCTCATTTGCTGCAAATCATAATTTCGACAAAGAAGACGACAGGGCTATTTTTATACGAAATAACCAGGAGAATGTTAAAGAATTTCAGAATGCTTTTCAAGGAATAAGATTGTTTATTTGGATTATAGGAATAGGAACCATAATTGCCGGTATTGTAGGTGTTAGTAATATTATGATAATTGTTGTAAAAGAACGAACAAAAGAGATTGGTATAAGAAAAGCTATTGGAGCAACACCATGGTCTGTTGTGAGTTCTGTTTTACAGGAATCTATTTTAATAACAAGTTTTGCAGGATATATTGGTCTTGTTTTAGGTGTTACATTGATGGAAATTATTGCTAAAAATGTACCTGCTGACTCTATGATGTTTAAGAATCCGGAGATAGATATGAGTGTTGCTATTAGTGCTACAATATTATTAATAATTTCAGGAACATTTGCAGGCTATATACCCGCCAGAAGAGCTGCTAAAATTAAACCTGTGGTTGCATTAAGAGATGAATAAAGTTAATAAATAATATTATGTTCGATAAGGAAAAATGGCAGGAGATTTTTAGTTCGTTAAAAAACAATAAAATGCGAACAACTCTTACTGTGTTTGGTGTTTTTTGGGGGATTTTCATGCTTATTATAATGTTAGGACTTGGAATGGGTTTTAAAGATATGATCAAAGAGGGCTTTGGAGATTTTGCAACAAATAGTTTATTAATATGGCCTCAACAAACTACAAAAGCTTATAAAGGTTTTCCTCGTAATCGTAGGTATATGTTTACAAATGAAGATGTACAGACAATAAAAGAAAAATTTCCGGAAATTGAATTTATAGCTCCTAAATTAAGGGCTTTTGGTAGCGAAGGAGCAAATAATGCTACTAGAGGTACTAAGACAGGAGCTTTTTCTGTTGAAGGAACATTCCCTGAATATAACCTTATCGACCCTTCAAAAATAACTAGTGGCAGATTTGTGAATAATGTAGATATTAAAGAATATAAAAAAGTTGCTATTATTGGAAAACATGTTAAAGATGTATTGTTTGATAAAGATGAAAATCCTATTGGAGAATATATTAAAATTAATGGAATTTATTTTAAGGTTGTCGGAGTGCTAACCAAAGGCGCAAGTAATATCAGTTTGGGTTCTGATAAAGACAGATCCATAGTAATTCCATTAACTACTTTTCAGAAAGTTTATAATAGAGGTAATGAAGTAGGTTTTTGTGCGGTTACGGCAGTTAAAGAAGCAAATATTGCTTTGGTTCAACAAAAAATAAATACCTTTTTGCGCAGACGCCATTCAATTGCTCCTGATGATGAACAGGCTGTTGGTGGGTTTAATCTGGCCAAAGAGTTTAAGAAAATTTTTAAAATGATAACCGGTATTGGAATATTAATATGGATTGTAGGAACTGCAACCTTATTAGCCGGAGTAATTGGTGTTAGTAATATTATGCTTGTTGTTGTTAAAGAACGAACTAAGGAGATTGGAATACAACGTGCTCTGGGAGCAACTCCTTTCAAAATTATGAATAATATTATTACAGAAGCAATATTTTTAACAGCCAGCTCTGGTTATATGGGTATAGTTTTAGGGGTAGGAGTTATAGAGCTCATTAAGATGATTGCAAATAGTACAGGTTCAGATAATCCTTTTTTTACACATGCTGGAGTTAACCTTAACGTTGCATTAATGGCTTTGTTTATACTTGTTATATTTGGTGTCTTTGCCGGTTTTATACCTGCAAAAAGAGCAATAAGTATAAAACCTATTGATGCATTGAGAGACGAATAATAATAAATTTAAAATAGTTAATATTTAAAATCATATCAGAATGAAGAAGTTTTTTAAAATTTTTATTTGGATTTTTATAGCGGTAATATTTATTGGTACTTTAGTTTTTTTGTATAATAAATCTAAGAAGAAAAAAGAAACGTTTACTACAGAAAAGCCTTTTATTACCAATATAGAGAACAAAACAGTTGCCACAGGGTCTATTGTACCCCGCAAAGAAATTGAAATAAAACCACAGGTATCCGGAATTATCGAAGAAGTTTATATTGAGCCGGGAGATATAGTTAAGAATGGCGATTTAATAGCTAAAGTACGTATCATTCCTAACATGATTAACCTTAATAATGCCGAGGCACGTTTAGATCAGGCTAAAATTGATTTCGATGATGCAAAATTGGTATACGAACGTCAGAAAAAGATATTTGACGAGGGTGTTATTCCTGCTGCAGAATTTCAGCAATACGAAATAGCCTTAAACAGGAGTAAATCGGAATTAAATGCTGCTGAAAATAATTTACAGCTTATTAAGGAAGGAGTTACCAAAAAATCAGGACAAACAACTAATACACTTATACGTTCAACTATTGAAGGAATGGTTCTTGATGTGCCGGTTAAGGAAGGTAATTCTGTAATTGAAAGTAATACGTTTAATGCAGGTACTACTATAGCTATTATAGCCGATATGGGAGAAATGATTTTTGAGGGTATGGTTGATGAAACTGAAGTTGGTAAAATCCATGAGGGAATGAATCTTTCTCTCTCTATTGGTGCAATAGACAGACAAAAATTTGATTCTAAACTTGAATATATTTCTCCTAAAGGAGTAGAAGATAATGGAGCAATAAAATTTGAAATTAAAGCAAAAGTAAAATTAAAAGAAGATTTCTTTATCAGATCAGGATATAGTGCTACTGCTGATATAGTTTTGGAACGCCTCGACAGTGTTCTGTCCATTAAAGAGAGTCTTATAGATTTTAGAAATGATTCTGCTTTTGTTGAAGTTGAGTTAGAGCCTCAAGCATTCGAAGAAAGATATATTGAAATAGGACTTTCTGATGGAATAAATATTCAGATTCTTAATGGAGTTTCTATTGATGATAATATCAAACAAAAAATTAAAGAAATAGAAAATCCAAGATAGTAGATTATCTTGTATAATATTCCCTTATTTAAAAGCCGTCTCGTATTAAATGTGAGACGGCTTTTTAACTCTTCCCTTTTATACTATTCGATAAAATATATATGATGCTTATACCAAGTTAATATCAAAATGACCGATATAAACCGTTTCTTTTTTGCTTATCTATCGTTAAAAAAAATAACCGTAGCTATGGCTATGCTTATATTTTTTGCCTCAGCTAATCAAAAAACAATTCAATTTATTTATCAGACATTTTAAAATTAATTTGGTATTATTTGAAATTTTGAACTTTATCAAATATTATTACATTTGTTAAGCTGATTAATTTATGAACTTTTTTCATGAATGGAGTAAGTAATTATTTAGGTTAGTATTTCAACTTTATAACTAAAAGATATTAATTATTATGAATCAATTGAATGAATTTTTCCAGACTCTACATAGCTTTCTTGGTGGACATGATTGGTTTGTTTTCTTATTAGTGGGTACTGGTTTATTTTTTACGATTTACCTCAAATTTCCTCAGATAAGGTATTTTAAACATGCAGTAAAAATTGTTAGGGGTAAATTCGACAAAAAAGAAGATAGAGGCGATACATCACATTTTCAGGCATTAACAACAGCTCTTTCCGGTACAGTCGGAACAGGAAATATTGCGGGAGTTGCATTTGCAATTTATATGGGAGGTCCGGCAGCTTTGTTTTGGATGTTAGTTACAGCCTTTTTGGGAATGACAACAAAGTTTGTTGAAGTTACATTATCACATAAATACCGTGGTTTTGATGAAAAAGGGATGGTTGCTGGTGGCCCGATGTATTATATGAAAGAGAGACTGAATATTAATTTAAAGAATGGAAAGATAATCAAAACCGGTAAATGGTTGGGTATATTTTTCGCCGGGGCTACAATTCTTTCTTCGTTTGGATCAGGAAGCATGCCTCAGATAAATAGCATTACTGACTCGGTATTAGCAACTTTCGGTATTGAAAGAATAATAACTGGCGCAGTATTAGCAGTGTTATTAGCATTTGTTATAATTGGAGGAATTAAAAGGATTGCTAAAGTAACCGAACGTTTAGTTCCGGGAATGGCATTAATTTATCTTATTGGAGCTTTAGCTGTTATAATTACAAACTATCAGAATATTATTCCTTCGTTTAGTGCTGTATTCTCAAATATTTTTACCGGGCAAGCTGCTGTTGGAGGGTTTTTGGGTGCAAGTTTTGCTTTTATGTTTAATCAGGGTATTAATCGTGGGTTATTTTCTAATGAAGCTGGTCAGGGTTCAGCTCCAATTGCTCACTCAGCTGCTCGTGCACACGAACCTGTTTCTGAAGGGCTGGTTGCAATCCTGGAACCATTTATCGATACACTAATTATATGTACAATTACGGGATTAGTTCTTTTATCTTCGGGTGTATGGAATGAAAAGTTCGATAATCAGTTTCAGAACACAGATATGATTGTGTTTGCAAATACTTATAATGGCGAAGTGAAAGAAGATCAAAAAGCTATTTTTAATCATTTAGCAAATGAAAGTTTATTACCTGTATTTAATGGAGACCTTGAAATTATTGATGGGAAAATTCAAAATGACTTAACAATCGTACATGCCCGATCAATTGCTGAAGATATTAAAGTACTTCTTGATGATAAACCATTTAGTGGTAAAATAAATATTACCGATGGGAAAGTAGAAAATGGGGAAGCTAATGTTATTTTTACGGGAAAGTCGTTAATGCATAGTGCTCCATTAACGGCAAAAGCATTTACAAGGAGCTTTTTTGGAGACTGGGGAAAATATATTGTTTCGATCGGATTATTACTCTTCGCATTTTCAACGGCTATATCGTGGTCGTATTATGGCGACAGATCCGTAACATTTTTATTTGGGTCGAAATATGTAATCTTTTATAGATTCTTTTATGTAGTTGGATTTTTCTTTGCAGGGTTTACAGATACAACCATTATATGGAATTTATCATTACTAACAGTAGTATTTATGGCAATTCCAAACTTGTTTGGTATATTGTTATTGCGTAGGGAGGTAAAATCAACAATTAAATCTTATTGGGTTGATTTTAAATCAGAACATCCTGATGTAAAAATTCCTGAGAAAGTATAAA
>JAUVLS010000254.1 GCA_030600625.1 Bacteroidales bacterium | reverse complement strand
TTTAATCGATTTATCATTTACTTTTGATGGAGTAAAGATTCCTTTTATGGTTTTTGTAGGAGTACTGCCTTATCCAATTACTTTCCTATGCACAGACTTTATTAGTGAATTATATGGACGAAAAAGGGCCAATATGGTTGTCTGGGTTGGTTTATTGATGAATGGATGGGTTTTGTTTATTTTATGGTTCGCCGGTAAATTACCCGAAAATCCACAAATAAATAGTGATGCATTTTTCAGGATAAGAGAATTAACTTTTGGAGCAACTGCTGCTTCAATGATTGCATATTTAACAGCCCAATTTGTTGACGTTCATATTTTTCATTTTTTAAAAAAATTAACCAAAGGAAAACATTTGTGGTTAAGGAATAACGGATCGACACTAACCAGTCAATTAGTTGATTCAGTAGCAGTTGTATTGATTACCTATTATGGTGCCAAAGCCATTGAACTGCATCCGGACACTCATGTTTTTTCATTTTTAATGATGCTTATTATTTCTAATTACATTTTTAAAATGACTTCAGCATTGCTTGATACAATTCCTTTTTATATTGGTGTAAAATGGCTTTCTAAATATTTAAATATTGATCCCTTAAAAGAATATCGCGAGGAAAAATACGAAAAGTAGTTCTTTATAGAAACAGTTGACTTAAGAGGTGTTTTTTAAAATTCTTAGACTAATAATTATTGTCTTGACTGCCTTTTTTCTCGTTCCACCATTTATTAATATTCACCAAATCTTGTTTTTTACCAACAACTTTTTGGCTAATTATTCGTTTTGTTTTTCGTTTTATTTTACCTGAATCTATTATTTCTTCGCCTGCATTTTCTAATGCATACAATATGTTGTTTAATTTTTTATATGTAAAAGGGTTACCATATAAACCTACAGCTGTTGTACGATAAATTTCACCAACAACAGGTGTATGCCTGTTATGTGACAGGGCTTTAAAATATGCACGAACTGGTTCAAAATTTATCATTTCAAAAAATCCACATATAGAGAAAACCACCATTGAATTATTATTATTGATGTATCTTCTGGGGTGCCTGACCCGCTTCATACCTTCAATCATATAAGGATATGCACGACTTACAGAACGATCGAAAAAATTTTTTAAGATACCTGGCATACCATCAGCATATATAGGAAAAGCATATACCGTCAGATCGGCTTCGAATATCTTCTCTGCCAAAACATGAAAATCATCCTTATCGTGAAATATACATTGACCCGGAGTATTCATCCAACATGAGAAACAACCGGTACAAGGTTTTATTTGATATTTATTCAAATGAACAATTTCAACCTCAGTTTTTTTTCTCATGCCTTCAATAAATGGCTTTAAATAAAAATCGGTATAACCGTTTTGGCCTCGTGGAGAAGCACTTAATACAATAACTTTTTGTGGTTTTTTCCAATATTTTGAAGGATTTTTTTCAAATCTTGTAACAGGATCTTCCGGAACCAACACTTCACCATTTAATGATTTGCGAGGCAAAATCTTAAAAAATGAAGTATCACCTTTGAATTTAAGTTTTCCACTAATAACACCTAATATCGGGGTTAAGCTTCCCCCTGCTAAATCTAACCAATTATAAAATGTTGATTTTATAGTAACCGTTGGGTTATTAGCAATACCCTCGTTCAATACTAAATTTTCAAAATCTGATTGTATAAAACAGTTTATTTTTTTATTGTTATGCTTTAGATGAAACTGAATTATTCCTTCTGCTTTTCGATCATGATCAGGATAAGCTAACATTAACTTCTCCACCATCTTTTCCATCATAGGTATAGGTGATAATGGTTCTTTCATAAGATAAGCTCTAAAATAAAAAACCTACTTTAAAATAGTAACGATAACCAAAAGACAATTGCGATATTCTTCCACTTTTATTAATTTCAAAATCATCAAACAATATATCAAAAATTGGATAATTTTCACGAATTATTTCAACCATTTCTTCATCAATAATTTCATCGTCTAGATTAATAGAACCAGCTACTTTCATGTTAACTTTATACCATGAAACTGATGGTCCAATTATACAAATATCAAGCGAAAGCCTATTATAAAAAACAAACTGATACCCCAATTGAGCACCCATACCAAAAACATCTATTTGAGTAGTAATTTTAGCCGATGCTAAATCGGAATAAAAGGTTGAAACAGTATTTTCGATTTTATTGTTGAAATAGTTTATATATGGACTTACATATATTCCGCGTGGTGCTAAATACTTATTCTCTTTTTTTAAGTAAAACCGATAGTCAATAGTTGCACTTATTCCCCCTTTGTTATTATGGTCGCGTACTATTAAAGCACTATCTGTTTTCCCAATACCAATTATTTTTGGAAATGTTCGGTATCCCAACTCTATACTAAATGTTCGGGTGGGTGAGAGAACACGCTCGTATTCAAAAATATAGTTTTCTATTCCCCAAAGCATGGGTGCTGTAAGGTTATATTTTATTACATTTCTGTAAACTAAAGAATCGGCCTGCTGCCCCAGTGTTTTTTTTACTAAAAACAAAGACATAAATAATATAAATATTAAGATTCCCTTTTTTAACATTAGATAAAATATTTCATATAAATAAGATACTCCTTTGTTAATAGTTCAAATATATGGGATATAATTCTGAAAAAAGCAAAAAACAACAATAATTCAGAAAGTTAATCATCCTGAATAACAATACAATATAATTTATGACACAGTATTAGGATCTTTGATAACTCTAATAATTCTTAACTAAGACCATCAAATATTAATTTAAACTATTTTTAACAATTAAAGTCGAAGTATTACTGAGATAATTAAATATGCAGGAAATTACAGTTTATTACAGAATTAATACATTTCATCGAAAAAATTGAACTATTGGTAGAAATAATCCAAAACTGCAATTTATTATTTATTACATTTAGTAAATTTTTTAATAATTTATGAGAAAACAAATATTCAACCTAAAATTATTAATATTAATAATAGTAACTATAACCAATAATTCTTATTCGCAAGAAAATATTGATACCATATACGGACTTAACTCCATTATTTATAATGGTCAAAAGTATTCTTATGCTGTTCCAACTACTGTAAAGGGAAATCAATATTTAGTTGATCAAAACTTCATATATGGTTTAGTAAATCTTAATGGAAAAACATTTGACGACCTTCAATTAAATTATGATATATACAACCAGGAAATTCTTTTAAAATTTGAATTAAAT
>JAUVLS010000119.1 GCA_030600625.1 Bacteroidales bacterium | reverse complement strand
AACCGGTAATAAAATTTATACAATTTTAATTGGTAAAAAAGAATCAGATATTTTTGAACAAAACATAGATCAGTCATTCCATAATCATCTGGATAACTTATTACAATCCTTATCGAATAACAATTTTTCAAATCATGGTTTTGATGAATTCAAACAATACCAGAAATCATCATTTTTTATTTACAATCAGTTGCTTAAACCAATCGAAAATAAAATAATCAATAAAAATTTAATTCTAATTCCTGATGGGAAACTGGCATACTTGCCATTTGAAGTATTAACCACTGAAAATATTTCATTTAAACGCATAAATTATAAGGCTTTGCCATATTTATTGTATAGTAATAATTTTAACTATTCGTATTCAGCTACATTTTTATTTGAAAATAGTGATGTTACTAAAAGAGCCGGTAATAAACTAGGTGCATTTGCTCCTACATATAACAATATCAGCGGATTACCTGATAAATTCTCATCATTCCGTCAAGAATACAGGGAAAGGCTATTTCCGTTAAAAGGTATTAAAGATGAAGTTCAAAAAGTATCAGAACTTATTGATGGTGATCTGTACCTGGATTTTGATGCCAGTGAAAGAATTTTTAAAAAAGTGGCTTCTCAATATGATATTCTTCATCTGGCTATGCATACTATAATGGATGATCAGAATCCGATGTATTCTAAAATGGCGTTTACGCAAAATGAAGACAGCATTGAAGACGGTTTTCTGAACACTTACGAATTATATAATATGAAATTAAATAGCCGTATGGCTGTTTTAAGCTCATGTAATAGCGGAAGTGGCAAATTACACCGTGGCGAAGGTGTGATGAGTATGGCCAGAGGTTTTATATATTCAGGTTGTCCTTCTATAATAATGACCCTTTGGTCGGTTGAAGACAAATCAGGAGTTAAGTTAATGACATCTTTTTATGAAAACCTGCTAAAAGGCAAAACAAAATCAGAATCTCTTCAAAAGTCAAAAATAGATTTTATCAATAATGCTGACCAGTTAAAAGCTCACCCTTACTTTTGGTCGGGTTATGTTGTTATCGGAAATAATAATGCATTATTTGCTTCTTATAACAAGCATTTTATTTATGCCGGAATTATTTTGCTTCTGACAATCGGAATAATGTTTATTATTAGATTAAAAAGAACCAAATAATTTAATCTTAGAAAATACCTAATAAAAAAAACAAATAACAAAACCCAACGTCTAAAACCTCAAACGTTAAAAATATCAAGTTGGTAATTAGAGATTTGGGTCAATTAAAATTTGAATATTGTATATTACCTGCCCGTCCGGCAAGCGGGTTTGGAATTTGGTACTTGATATTTGGAATCTCATTTTTAGTTTGGTTGTATCACTTTACAGACAGATACTAATAAAGAATTTTAAGTATAAACTCAGCATCAGATTTCTGTATCATATTTTCCTTAACTATTTTTTTTAAGATATTTTCAGCACTAATCATTTCATTTTGTTTTAAATAAACAAGTGCCAGATACCAATGAGATTGTTCCCGGAAAATATGATCTTTTTTTAAGATCAGATCATTTAAATATTCTTCGGCTTCACTCAAATTGTTTTTCTCAATTTCGCAAACAGATAAATAAAACTGACTCATATAATTTGTGCTATCCTTTTCCATGACCTGCTTAAAATATTTAGAAGCCATCTCGTACTTTCCGTCATCATAATAATTAAATGCATCATATAATATCTTTTCAATTTCAGTTTGATCTACAGGAGATCTGAAACTCATAACTGCAGGATATGCAGAATAATAGTATTGAAAAACTTCATTCTTATCCATTTGTCCTAATGGGAAAATATAAATATTTGCAATAACAACAATTAAAATAATAACAGCGGCAACAGCAGAATATAAATATGATTTTTTGATTGTGCTTGTTGTGACAGGTTCGGTATTAACTATTTCATTCAAGTTATTTCTTAAACTAAGAACATCTTCTTCAATTATGGCATCGTTAATATTTTTTCTAAGCAAAAATTCTTTCATCAAATCAGGATCACTTCTTAACGATTCTTCAAATTCTACTTGTTCCCTAACCGACATTTCATTCATTAAATACTTTTCTATAAAATCGAATTTATTCTCCATCACTCTTCTTTATAATTCGAATCACTCTTAATATATCGCACAAGTTGTTCTTTACATCTATGTTTTTTTAACCTTAAATATTCCTGACTATCAATCCCTAATTTTTCCGCTATATCTTTTGAAGGTACGTTTTTCAAAAATAATTTCAATAATTTCCGGCAATCTTTTTCAAGTCTTTTAAAATGTTTTTGATATAATTTATATTGTTCATTTCTTTTATACTCATCTATCGTTATGTCAGGAATATTATCGTATTCAATATAAATATTCTGATTTTCGATATTCTCTTTCTGTCTCGACAATTGTTTTATCCAAATATATCGGCAAACAGAGTATATATATGATTTAAACGAAGATGTAAGTTCAAAGTTACCTTCTTTGATTTTTCTATAAATGATTATTATACTATCCTGAAAAACATCCTTCGCATCCTGTACAGAACCCCTGTTATCTAATACAAATCTTTTTATGGTTGGAAAATAAACGAAGTATATACTTTTAAGAATTTGCTTATCCTGATTACGAATTCCTTCTACTATTATTTTATTATCTATTGATCTCAATTTAAAGAAAGGTATATATAATTTCAACCAAATCTAAAAAAATAAGATTATAAAAAAAATAAAAAAAGGCCGTAACGCTTTACGACCTTATAAATAAACAGTTATAACTTTTTTATATTGAATATAAATATTTTACAATTGTTTTATCCATGATAACTAAAAAAATAACTCCAAATAAGGCGATTAATAAATAAGGCGATAAACTTAATTCGTTCCAAAATTTTGAAAAGAAATCAGCAAATGCGCTAAGATATGCCGGTGTTTGAAATCCATCGGAAACCTGAGAAAAATCCAATCCATGCTTTATAAAATAAAAGATAAAAAAACCAACTACCATAATACCCATCGATATAGCCAGCCAAATATTACTTTGCTTATCGTCATTCTTAATAAAACTAATCTTTATAGCCGGGTCTTTTAATATTCGGCTCATTACATTTTTTGTAAAATCCGAATTAGGTTGCTGAATCTCTCCTTTACTAATTAACTTCTTAGTAAACTCATCGGTATTAAATTTATTATTATTCATATCACAGAATTGTTTTTACTTCATCTTTTAAAATTATTTTTAGCTCATCGTAAAATCGCTTTCTTGCCCTATGCAATTTTACTTTTATATTTGAGAGTGTTAATCCAGTAATTTCGCAAATTTCTTCAATTGTATTTTCTTGTAAATAGTATAATGTTATTATTAAAGCATCATCTTCCTTTAACTTTTCAATTGTCTCATTAATGTATTTTTTTTGTTCATTTCTGGTTAATTCGTTTATGGCATTATATGCTGAAACCACTTCGCTATCAGGTAATATTGTATCTTCGACATTATATACCTCAATCTGTTTTTTTCTTAACTTTGAAATTGCTCCATTATATGTTATCCTGTATAACCATGTTGAAAATTTAGATTCAAATTTAAAATCTTTCAACGAATTAAATGCCTTTACAAATGTATCCTGAGCCAGCTCCTCAGCATCTTCCGAATTTTTCAACATTCTTAATGCGATTGTATATACCATACCTTTATATTCATTAACCAGGTAAGTAAAAGCATTAATATCACCTCTTAAAACGCGTTCGATATAGTATTTGTCTTGTTTCAACCCTTTCGTTTTTTAATTAAGACGTTTGAAAGTAAAATTAGGTTACAAAATATTTAAAATGTCTAAAGTACTTAGAAATGCCTATAGTGCCTAAAGTTTTTTTTGCTTTATGTTGTTTGTAGTTGATAGTTGTTAAATGCCAATTCATTATAGGAATTAAACATTCAACACACAACATACAATATTCAATTTTCATTATTTCTGTATATTCGATTTTCTTTTAACTTTTTTATTGATTAGCACCAAATATTTATTAAAACCTTAAATTCGCAAGTCATCGGATGACTTGTTGACAGATAGTGCTTTAACTTAATTTTACCACACTTTTAATAAAAGAGTCATCCGATGACTATCAGCGCTTTAGATGTTAACTTGCGGATTTTGGGTAAAACTGTAACTTTAGACATTTTAGGCATTTTTTAGCGTAAAGTGTAACCTAAATAAAAAAGGTAGCGTCATAGCAATAAAACAATGTTAAACTAAAAACAATTTATTATGAACGATTTAGAATTTTTAATACCAATAGCATTCTTCGCAGTAGTATATGGGGTTTTCCAACTATATGTTAGAAGAAAAGAAAGATTAGCACTTATCGAAAAAGGTGTTACGGCAGCAATATTTAATAGTGAATCAAATGTATCTCCAAGTTTAAAGTATGGGATATTTTGCATTGGAATTGCCATTGGATTCTTAATGGGTGCAATTTTAAATGAAACAACTCATTTAGAAGAAGGAGTTGCATATCTTTCAATGATTTTCTTATTTGGTGGTATTGGATTAGTTGTATACTACTTTATAGCAAAAAAACATGTTCGAAAAGAATAATTTAACAGCAAATGTAAATAGAAAGGAAACATCCGAAGTTTTAAAAACTTCGGATGTTTTTATTTTAAAGTTTTAGCTGAAAAAATATCCAATTGGTCTAAAAACCCTGCCAGAGTTAATTTTGTTAAAATCCCAAATTACATAAAGTTGGTTATCTGTCTATTAATACAACTCTGGCAGGGTTAATAAACTAAATTTATTCTTTTTCAGATTTTAATAATATCATTTTGGTTATTGCGTTCTGGCAAACAGGGCAAAATCCTTCGGCTTCATTGGTTTTCATTCTGCAATCCATATAAGGACTATACATTCCCTTACTTACATAGCCTCCTCCTTCGTAAACACCAATAGTTTTTTGGAATTGTTCTTCACGTGGTGTAGGAATTGGAGTGTCTGCATTCAATAAATATTTCCATTTCAAATCGAAATTTATTAGAGTAGTTAAGTTTGGCTGCCATGGTTCAATTTCAAGATTGAAAAAATCGTTATATGCTGTCGATGAATTATAGTATTCATCACCCAGACCGGCAAACGAATGCCCAAGCTCATGAATAAATACTTCGTTTGACAAAACATGGTCGACAGTGGAAATGCAATAATGATTATATATTCCACCTCCACCATATTTTTCGGAATTCACAAGAATACATATATCATCGTAAGGTACTATAGAAGCAACATCTCTAACAGAGAAAAAAGTCTTCAGTGGTTAAATAACGTTCACTTCCAAATGTGTAAAAATTACTGTTTAATACTGTGTTTTTATAAATATCATGTCCCGGAATATCTGTTCCTGACTCTTGAGATTCAGATTTTACCAACCAAATATTAAATTTTTCTTTATTGCTACTGTAAGGTTCAAATAAAAACATGTAATTTATTAATCGC
>JAUVLS010000303.1 GCA_030600625.1 Bacteroidales bacterium | reverse complement strand
TGGTTTTATTTCTTCTTGTATAAACAAGTCTAATAATTCTAATGCATAGCTAATTCCTTCTGTTGTACCACTTTCAATATTTTCCTTAACATGCATAATTGATTTAGCATCGTAAGCTAAAGACAATAATAAGTATAGTAACTCGTAATTTGCTTTTATTTCTTCCTTCAACGCTTCTTTGAGATAATTAAATCCCTGCGTTTCATCAAGTGTATCCTGCGCAGCCATATTATATCCCATTATACCAATATGTTTTTCAATAATATGATGTATTTGTATAATAGTTTTTTCATCTATTTTAAATCCTGTTTCTTTTAAGGCAATTAAAATATACTTAAGGACTTCTTCGTTAGGATGATCAAGTTTTTTTATTAAAAGTGATTTAGCCTTTTCACCTCCTATTTGACCCATTAATTTAACAAGGCGCAGTATAATTCTATGACTTGTACCTGTTTTATAAAAATACAGGTCAATATTACTTAAGGCATCTTCGCCAAAACTTGCCAGTGAATCATAAGCATAAGAAATTAATCCGGGAGTATCAAGATAATCAATTATTAAAGGACAAAATTCAATGTTTTTTGTATTGGTTACTGCCTTAATAGTTGCTATTTTAACAGGCAGTTGTAAATCTCTAATTAATGCCTTTAAATAAACAAATAATTCCGGTTCATAAAATTTACCCATTAAAAAAGCAGCAATAATTCTTTCTTCGGTACCTTTTGATTTGGAAAGGATTACAAGCTTTTCAATTCCTGGTAATTTTTCAACTTTTACATCAACACTGTTTAATAACTCCGACAAAGAATCAATATTTTCCGGCAAATACTTAAATGAATCTATAAGCTTAGATTTTGCTACTCTTTTTATTGCATAATCAGAAACAACTTTATTTTGATGATTTATTAAACTGTTTATTTTTCCCTCGAATTTTAACGGATGCAATTCAAAATCGATATCAAGGCCCGGAACTATTTGATTAAAGTCGATAGATTCATCTTGTAAATTCTCATTTATAAAATCCGATACATTTTCGATTTCCTCTTTCTTTCCTTTATATTCAGCAAGGGATTTTTGCAAAGAGATTTTATATTCGGCATAAAGTTTCCGGGCAACAAAAAACCAAATCACAAGAATGAAAAATAAAGAATAAGAAAAATGAATTAATTTAAAAAACTCAAACAAGCTCAGTGCTGCTAATATAAGTCCGGCAGCTAATGCTGCTATTTCATTTATAGTACCATCTACATATGCCTGAACATCGTGTCGAATTTCTGCTCTTAACGACTGATATAAAATTTTAAATGCAGGAACCTCAACTGCATCTTTTAAAGCTTTTGAGAAAAGTCTGCTTAAAGATATAATCAAAAAGAAGAACATAAAGCTAGCTGATGCTGTTGTATAACCAAACGCCGAACCAATTAATATTGCAATTGCTGTAAAAATCCCTAATAAAAATGATGAAATAAGTACACTCACTTTCAAACCATAGGTTTTCATCAGCTTGCTATACAAAAATGTTTTAAACAAAAAGGTAAATAAAAGTAAACTACCTGTAAATGCTCCCAGAAATTCTGCCAGATCGTTATGATCAGGGTAATTTTCTTTTGTAACAGAAAGAAATGAAAACTGAATAAAAAAAGCTGCTAACATCGACATCACAACAAAAATCGACATGTGCAAAACATATTTATTTTTTAGAAGTTCAGGTAATCGTTTCCGTTTTTTCTCTTTTCTTATTGTTTCTTGATTTAAATTATATTTAACCGAAATTATGATTTGCATTACAAATGCACACATCACACTAACAGCACTCAAAAAAAGCAAATTTTTCTGCGCGAAACCCACTGAAATTAACACCGGAATTGCAAATGTACTTAGTATTGCTCCAAAAATTTGCCCGCTATCAATAAGTCCAAACAACCTTTTACCCTGTCTAAGTGAAAACATTCTGCCCACAGCACCCCAAAAACCAAGCAAAGCCATAATATTTAAGGGACCCATCATAATAAAAATTAAAAATACCAACCAGGGACTTTCTGTGTATTGAAATAATACTCTTAACAGAGCTGTTGATATTAAAATAAAAATAAGATTAAACATTGCCACAGTCGAAAACTTATATCGACTTTGAAATCTGGCATATAATGTAGTTAAAACAATACCTACTAAACCTGAAACAACGTAAGCTTTGGGAATCATAGAAGCAGGATAAGCATTAAGAAATAAAGCATGTGCGCCTACATCAAATGCTCCATAAAATATCCCGAGAAAAACCGACTGAATAAGAAACAATGAAACGCTGATTCTTTCATTCTGTTCAATGTTAAAAATAGCGTAAACATCTTTCCTCATAATAATTCTAAATTTGAAGGTGTTAATTTACTAATTAAATTCCTATTATCTATAAAAAGAGCAGTTTACAAGTGGTATAATTAGCTAATAATATCGGTTAATAACAGGAAATTTATCTATTAATCACTTATATTGCTTTATTTATATATAGATATCCTTTGTTAATAAAATTTCACAAAAAAATACATAACTAAAATAAACATAT
>JAUVLS010000123.1 GCA_030600625.1 Bacteroidales bacterium | reverse complement strand
TGGAATATACACTATTCAGAAAAAAAGCAATTCATTTTTCTATTCCTGTAATGGTAGGTGCCGGAGGATATTCATTTTATGAAGAAAATCATTATGATGATTTCTGGTACGATTATAATACAATTGATAATTCAGCTGCTTTTATTGTTGAGCCGGGTATTAATATAGAATTAAATTTAGTTAAATTTATTAAATTCAGCGTTGGAGCATCATATAGATTAGTTTACGGAACAAA
This sequence comes from Bacteroidales bacterium, assembly GCA_030600625.1. Next base: position 5,146 of record JAUVLS010000123.1, on the reverse strand, counting down.
TTTTGATGTTGTGGATATTACTGATGAAGATCTTTCAAACTTATCGTTTAACGCATCTTTTAAGTTCGGATTCTTTTAATTTAGGATTCTTTTCATAGAGTCATATAAAGTGCTAATTGAATAAAGGCTGTCTGTTTAGGCAGCTTTTATTTTTAATTGCTTAATTTTAGTTCCTGACGGAACTGGTAAATAATACGAATTAGAAGATCTTATTCGTTAGGAATTGACTTTATATATCAAGAAATTTCAAATAAAAAGTCCCGTAGGGACGAAATAGATATTATAATGAACGAAATTAAAACAATAGGTATAGTAGGAAGTGGTAAAATGGGATCAGATATATTTAATTATTTGTCTGATTTTGAATATGAAATAATGTGGTTTACACGAAATTCTGACCATAAAGAAGTACTTCGGAATACTTACCACAAGAAAATAAAAAGACAGCTAAAACATAGCATTATAAGTCAGGAAATATTTGATATAAGATATAAATACAGAATAACTAATAATCTGAATGATTTATCAGAATGTGATTTAATTATTGAATCAGTGATAGAAGAACCGGAAATAAAATCTGTATTGTTTCAAAAACTTGATGAAATAGTTAAACCATCGTGTATTTTAGCTTCAAATTCATCGTCAATCTTACCTTCAGGATTATCGGAAAGTGTACAACGAAAAAACAGACTTATTGGCTTACATTTCTTTTACCCCATAGCTTTTAAAAATGTAGTGGAAATAATTTCGTCTGAATTTACCGATGATCTAACTATTGGAAAAACCAAATTATTTTTAGATGATATAAAAAGATTCTATATTGAACAGAATGAAGATAATGCTTTTGTTTTAAATAGATTGCTACTTCAAATTCAGATGATTGCTTTTGAATTATTAAAAGAAAAAGGATTAGGGTATAGGCAGTTTGATGATATTGCAAAACAGCTTGTTACAGAATTTGGATTATTTGAAATGATGGATCATGTTGGACATAATACAATGTACAATGCCATTATGAATTATTCGAGAATGGATTCGGATAAAAAGAAATATGAACCATTGCTGAGTGAATTAAAAAGACGTTACCCTGATTCCGGCAAAGATGCGAGTAATTTGTTTTATGACACCGATTATGAAGTACTAGATGTACCTCAAAAAACAGAGCACGAAATTATAAATAAATTAAAGGAAACTGCCGATAAGTATTTAAAAAAATATTCAGAAGATTATCAGATCAATTTATTTAATCTGAAGAAAGGCATGGAAGAGTTTTGCGGAATTATGTTGTAAAACTGATTTTGTGTACAAATCCTATATCATATTTATCATTTATTTTGTTATTTTTGGGGTCAGAATCACCTAATTTGTAAAGGATTAATAATAAATGGCTAAGAAGGTAGTTGTTACCGGGCTTAATATGCTAACGGCATTAGGCCTTGATTGGGAAGAAACCTGGGGAAATATAATAAAAGGAAAAAGCGGGACAAAAAAAATATCTTTGTTTGATGCATCCGAAAATCAAACACAAATTGCTGCCGAACTTCCACTTGGGTTTGCTGAAAAATCAGCATCTGTAATCAAAAAACGTGTGTCAAAACAAATGACGCGTGTTACACAAATGTCATATGTTTGTGCTATAGAAGCCATTGAAAAACACAATATTGATTTTGATCACTTAGACAAAAAGCGGGTTGGTGTTATCCTGGGTGTTGTAAATACTGGTGATTCAAGTGCAGAGCACGGAACGACCTCTAAAAATCTTATTCTAAAACGAATGAACAATGCCATGTCGGCATGGATTGGAATGCGTTACAATATCGAAGGGCCAAACTTTACAACTTCTTCGGCGTGTTCTTCATCGGCTTTTGCTATTGCTTTGGGTTACGATGCTATAAAAGCCGGACGTGCTGATATGATGATTGTTGGAGGTGCTGATTCAATTATCAATAAAGAAGAAATTGATGGTTTTAATGAGATTTATGCTCTTTCCGTTGAAAATGATAAGCCTGAAAAAGCAAGTTGTCCATTCTCAAAAAATCGTGACGGATTTGTTATTGGCGAGGGTGCCGGTATTGTGATTCTTGAATCAGAAGAATCTGCAAAAGCTCGTGGAGCTAAAATATATGCTGAACTTGTTGATTATGCATTTACCAATGAATCTTATAATATTATGGCTCCAAAACCCGAAGGTGAGGGGATGGCAGATACAATGAAGCTTGCCATTAAAAATGCTGGTATATCGCCATCTGATGTGGATTATATTAACGCACACGGAACTTCAACTATACTAAATGATTTATACGAAACACAAGCTATAAAAAAGGTGTTTGGAGATTATGCGTATAAAATACCAGTTTCATCTACAAAATCAATGACCGGCCATACTATTGGAGCTGCGGGTGCAGTTGAAAGTATATTTAGTATTTTGGCAATAAAAGATGGAATTATTCCTCCAACAATAAACCTTGATGTACAAGATTCTGAAATGGATCTGGATTATGTTCCCAATAAAGCACGCAAAAAAGATTTAAATATTGTTTTAAGCAATTCATTTGCTTTCGGTGGACATAATGCAACACTCGTGTTTAGAAAGCACTTAGGTTAATTTCAAATTATTTGTTTCTGGTTTAACTCTTTACAGTTCCTGTTTTAGACGGACAAGTTGTCGAACTCGCTGTGCTCTTTTCTAGTTCCTGATAAGTTGGTTTAATATCTCCCATAATACAATATATTTCAGCCTAACAGCCTGAACTTCACTTAAATGCTTTTTGCAACTCATATATTATTAAATTAAAAGATAAGGAACAAAAGAATTCTTTTGTACTGGTAATATAAAACATAAAACCGTACAGTAAAAAAATACTAATTTAGTTGTACATTGTAAAACAATGTTGTATATTAGAGAAATTTTTTAATTATGACATATTTTACAGATGTTAAAGAGAAAAAAGATTTAAAATCTAAGTATAGAAGATTGTCGTTAATAAATCATCCGGATAAAGGAGGAAAACTAGATAAAATGCAAGCAATTAATGCAGAGTACAATATACTTAAACACACTTTTGGTATATTCCCTAAAGACCTTAAAAATATTATGGTTGGTAATTTTATTAATGTAAATAAATCAATTTGTGTAGTAACTAAAGTAGAAGATAAGTTGTTTATTGCTAAATCTTTTAATACAAATAGAGTTGCAATGTTTGATAAAGATACGGGATATGGTGTGTTTAACTTTAAAATTAGGGCATATGCAAACTAATACAAAAAATAGTACAGAATTAAAAGTCCATACCGGTTTCAGGCTTTCTAAAAATAATTATAAACTTTTAGAAAATCTCGAAAAAGATTTAGGTATTAATAAAACAAGTGTTGTTAATATGATTCTTTCGTTAATTGAGAAAGATAAATCTATTCTTATTAATCTTATAAAATCAGCAATTACAAAATAATTTATTAACAACTATAATTATAAGTTTTGGTTTAGGAATAAGTTTATAAATAAGTGAACCAATTAATCAGTAAGTCAAAACTACCTACTATTAACTATTTTTTCTTCCTTTTATCAATAAACAACGGTTAGGCTATGCGGAGTGCGGGTTTCCGAAGCACTTCACTTTCATTTTACGACTAAATTTTATTACTTGCATAATCTTTCAATTTACGATGAACCCCGCATTACGTATAGCCTTTGTTGGCGTTTCGTTGTTTTCTATTTTGTCGTTTCGCTTTTCATTTTTTCGTTGTGTGCAGCCCCTTTTTGCCGTTTTTTCTTTAGTCATTTTCTTCGTAGTAATATGAGTAGTCAATTCCTTTCATAAACATTTCGCGGTCGTTTATTTTGGTAGTGAGTGCATTATTCAAAAGAGTTTTTAGAACACTACTTTTTGTTGGACTTAGCATCATTGTATTCATGTAATCACGCTTGCTTATTTTACTCCAATCCACGCATTTTTTGAGGCGTTTTTTTAATATCAAATTCAACCATATTCGAGCGCTTCTGCCGTTGCCTTCCATAAAAGGGTGTGCAATGTTCATTTCTACATATTTGTTTACTATTTCGTCAAATGTAGTTTCGGGCATTGCTTCTACTTGCTTTAATGTGTCGCCCAAAAAGCGTGATACGGCAAATTGAAAACCACCTTTTGAAATATTTTTTTGTCTGATTTGTCCCGCAAAATCATACAATCCGCCAAACAAATAAGCGTGTATTTGTTGCAACCCTTTGGTTGTGCCAACTTCTATGCTGTTGATAAAAGAACTTTCAAACATGGCATACGCTTTTGTTTTACTTTTCCCATCTATGCTTTCATCGCTGTACGTAAACCATTCTATAAATCGGTTTGCCTTTTTGCTCGGAAATTCTTTGCCTAAGGCAATAATACCGTTGTAATCCAACATATCGGTTAAATATCGTTTACCGTCCATTGCTAAAAGTTTCAGTTGGGTAGTGGCACTAACCAGCTCGCTATTTTCTTTTTTCAATTTGGCTTTAAGATATTTCCAATAGTTGCGGGTTTTTGTGTAGTCATCTTGGTCGGTAAGCAAAGCTACAATATCCAACACACTAAACCACCATTTAGCGTTTTGTTCGTCCCAAACGGCTCGTACTTCGCGGTCATCAAAAAAACGTATGGATATTTTTTCTTTACTCATAATTTTAATGTTATCTATTCTGTCACTCTGTAATTATCCGTGCAAAGTTATGATAATTTTTATCTTTTAGTTGAAGTCTGCGGTGTCACGTTACTATGGGTAACGTTTTGAATATGGTGCGTTTGGCATTTTGAAACGCTTCATTTTCAAACTACGACTAATTTTATTTATCGCTAACATATTCATATTTAGTACTATCCGCCAAATGCACTATATTTTTTTGTTGGGTGGCGTTTTTTCTAAATTATTAAGAATATTATACTTAGCTTTTCTCTCATTCCATCTTTCACGAGCATAGTGTTGCATATCTATTATCCTATCTCTCTCATCTACAATTTCTAAACCTAATACGGTTTCAATTATATCTTCCATTGTTACAATTCCATCCATTCCACCATACTCGTCTACAATAAGTGCGATATGTTCTTTTTTTTCGAGTAAAACTTCCCATAAGTTCAAAAGTGTTTGAAATTCATGAGTAACTACAATTTCT
>JAUVLS010000278.1 GCA_030600625.1 Bacteroidales bacterium | reverse complement strand
TAAGTTTTTAGTATTATCACCGGAAATTTCTTTCTCAAGTGTTTTATACCCTAAATACGATATAACATAAGTATAATCACCTGTTTTAACTTTCGAAAATTTAAATTCACCTTTTGAATTAGTAGCTGTTCCTTTAAAGGTTTCTTTAATAACAATATTTGCACCAATTAATGGTTCTCCGTTTTGGTTTTTCACAACTCCGGTTATTGTTTCTTGCGAAAACAGAGTTAGTGATAAAGCAATTAATAAGATTAAAATTTCTATCCGTTTCATTTTTTTAATTTTTAATTGTTTAACATTCGGATAGTTGAAAGTAAAATTTGTATTTACAAATTAACCTGAGGCCTCAATAAATCATTGTTTTTATTAAAAAATGATTTGTGTTTACTTGTAAAAAGCAAACTGTACTTATCAACTTTAATGAAAAACAATGGGAAATTTTTGATTTACTCTTTTCCCTATCCGGCATTATCCGGACGAGGTTCGAAGGGTATGATCTCAGCCTGTATATTTGGCACCCCATTGATCGGAACAAATGTAGATTAAAAATTTAAAAATACAAAAAAAGCCGGTTATAAAAACCGGCCAATTCTTAAGATATGTATTTGATTAGACTTCCACACTAACCTTTAAGACATCTTTAATCGCTTTTTCAAGTGAATCTTTTGGTAATGCTCCTTGTGCCATTTGAGGTTGATTTTCCATAGGAACAAATAATAATGAAGGAATACTTCTTACTCCAAACATTCCTGCTAGCTCTTGCTGATCTTCAGTATCAATTTTATATATGTCAATTTTTCCGTCATATTCTTTTGATAATTCTTCTAAAATAGGAGCTACCATTTTACAAGGTTGACACCAGTCTGCATAAAAGTCAATTAAACAAGGTTTGTCCCCTTCAAATTTCCAATCTTTATTATCTTCAAAGTTGAAAACTTTTTCCTTAAATGTTTCTTTTGTTAAATGTTCAAGCATTTCGTTTAAATTTATGTTATTAATTATTATTTCCTTTTCAAAAAAACAGTTTCTGAATTTCTATACACCATATCAAACTATATTCCAAACACTAAAAAGGCTATAATAGTTCATATTAATTGCAAATAATTGTAATTTTGTCATGAATTTTAATAAATTGTCATATCTACATATGAAGAAATGTCTTAATGATCCGATTTTTAATATTATATCTCAGGTTGGAGAATCGGAAAAAATGCCGGTTTTTGTAATTGGGGGATTTGTGAGAGATGCATTATTAAAGAGATCATCAAAAGATATTGATATTGTAGCGCTTGGAAGCGGAATTGAAATAGCGGAAAAGGTTGCTAGAAAACTGGGGCCAAAAGTAAGGGTTAGTGTTTTTAAAAATTTTGGAACTGCCATGTTACGTCATGGCGATTATGAGATCGAATTTGTTGGAGCCAGAAAAGAATCTTACAGACAAAATTCAAGAAAACCAATTGTTGAGAATGGTACACTTGAGGATGACCAGAATAGGAGGGATTTTACAATAAATGCCTTGGCCATTTCCTTAAATAAGGATACTTATGGCAAATTAATCGACCCTTTCAATGGAGAAAACGATTTAAAAAATAAGATAATAAGAACACCACTCGACCCTGACAGAACGTTTTCTGATGATCCATTAAGAATGTTCAGAGCTATTCGGTTTGCTTCTCAATTACAATTTAATATTGAAGAAAAAACATATAAATCAATTAAGAAAAACAATGATCGGGTAAAAATATTATCAAGAGAAAGAATTATTGATGAGTTAAATAAAATTCTTCTTTCACCTAAACCATCAATAGGTTTAAAGGCTTTGGAAAATACAGGTTTACTGGGTGAATTTTTTCCCGAACTTCAGAAGTTAAAAGGTATTGATACAAAGGATGGCAAAAAGCATAAAGATAATTTTTATCATACAATCGAAGTAGTTGATAATGTCAAAAATAAAACTGACAATTTATGGTTGTTATGGGCTGCATTATTACACGATATTGCTAAACCAAGAACCAAACAATACAGTAAAGAAATTGGCTGGACATTTCATGGTCATGAACATTTCGGGGCAAAAATGATCCCATCAGTTTTTAAGCGATTGAAACTTCCTTTGAATGAGAAAATGAAGTATGTCCAAAAACTTGTTCAGTTGCACATGCGTCCAATAGTATTATCCCAAGACATAGTAACCGATTCGGCTGTGCGAAGATTATTATTTGATGCAGGTGATGAAATCGATGATTTAATGTTATTATGTGAAGCTGATATTACATCAAAAAATGAGTATACAGTTAAAAAGTATTTAAAAAATTTTAAAATTGTCCGCAAAAAGCTAATTGAAATTGAAGAGAAAGATGTTTTAAGAAATTTTCAGCCGCCAATTTCGGGTGAACTAATAATTGAGACTTTTGACCTAAAACCTTGCAAAATTGTAGGTGATATTAAGAACGCAATTAAAGAAGCTATTCTTGACGGTGAAATTCATAATGATTACAATGAGGCTTACGACTATATGATTAAGAAAGGGAAGGAGCTGGGCTTAAAAAATAAACCTAATGGACGATAGAAGTTTCAGGATATACTATTCTATTGTTAAATTGTTAAATTATTAAATGGTTTATTTGTTAAAGTGTAAGATCAGATAAGTTGGTAAATGATCACTATATCCTCCATTGTATTTGTAGCCAATAAAAGTTCTATTTGGTTTGTATCCAAAATATCCTTCATCGGGCTCTAATAAAAAGTCAGCATCAAAAATATAAATATCATCAAATGAAGTATAAATTTTATTTTCTTTATAAAGAAGATTGCCGGATACAATAAACTGATCAAGAATTCCCCATTTCCCCTGATATTTATTCGAACCAATATTT
>JAUVLS010000223.1 GCA_030600625.1 Bacteroidales bacterium | reverse complement strand
TAAAGCAGGCCCTGGCAATAAAGAAAATATTTTAGTTGTAGATGTTGATTGTGATAAAGTATCAAATTATGATCAGCTGGTTAAATCGATACATGATATGGGGTTCGGAGTGGTTATATCCGATGTATTTACCGATATTTTCAGTGCGAAGGCAATTAATTACGGAATATTAACTATTGAAATTTCCAGAAATTTTCTTGATAAAATAATGAATGCTTGTAAGGAATCAGCAATTAAATTATTTATTGATTTAAAAGGTCAGGAAGTAATGATAATTGATACGGGGGAAAAAGAATATTTTGAAATGAGTAATTATAATAAAGAAAGTTTTGAAAATGGGAAAGATGATGTTGATAATTTACACGATATTTGGGATGGTATAGGAAACTCAGATCAAACTGAGGAAATAATAGATTATATAGGGGAATAATATTCGATAACTTTTTTTGATTTTCATTATTGTAGTTTTGAAAAGTAAAAGAGCCGACAGTTTTTAATTGTTGGCTCTTTTTATGATCTAAATTTAGATCAAGCTTAAAATGCAAAACCAAATTTTATACCTGCCTTATCCATATATGCTTTTGGTTCAAAAAACGAAAATACTTCCATCGTACCGGATATTGCTCCATATAAATGTTCTGTGAAATAGAAATTAAACGAAGGTTCTAAAGCAAAGTACGACCATGTTTCATCATAGTCATCAGGAAGTAATATATCCCATAAAAAATTGACTTAAATTTTACTTCACTTTTTTAACTAAAAAGCTGATTACCTTATTGCAATCAACTTTAAATTTAACTTTTTTAGAAGCTTAAATTAACACCAAATCTGAATGAGTTATAATTAAGTTCAAAATCTTCATTCTCATCAGCATTGGTTTTAGCTAAATCAATGGCTAAGAGTACTTGCGGATTAAATTTATTATTATTAAAGCTAACACCGGCCTGAGCTCTGGGATTTATTGTATTCCCGGAATAATCTTCAAATGTTATAAAACTGTATAACATCCCTCCACCTAATAAAATGCTGTGTTTTCCACCTGACCCTAATGGAAGCATATAGTTAGCCATTAATCCGCCGGCAAATTTGTTAAAATTATAAGATCTTGTTATATCTCCGGAAACAACTTTTGGTCCTATGGTATATTCAATAATTGGTTGTAATTCTACCGTATTGGCAAAACGAAAGCCAATTCCGGCTCCTACAGTAATATTCAAGATTATATCTGTAGTCCCAAAGGAAGTACTATAACTTGATAAGTCATTCTCAATATATGTGTTTACATCTTCAGGATTTAAGAAAAATCCAAAATGAACTGAGGGGTAAAATTTAAACTGAAAAGATTCATCTTGTGCTATTAGCTTTGTGCATACTATTGCACTTAAAAATAAGAATACAATAATTTTTTTCATAACAAATTATATTATGGGTTTGTAATCTGATGAAAAATTACATAATAACTTACATATATACAATAGTATGGGTTAAATAATTTTATATAACGTAGATTTTTTTTAAAGAATTAGAAAAGCGTAATTAGCAATACTCCATAATAATTGCTTGCAAAAATTCTTTCTTTTCACTATTAAAGCTTGTATAGAGATTGAGTTTTTTATTTGATATTTGACAATTATACTAAAATGTCCATACAAGGGAAAGTTGTGGTGTTTGTGATACTGGGTCAACTCTTACATTAAGATTGAAAGAAATGTCTTCAAAATTGGTATTATTACCAAGTAGATAATTATATCTTTCTAATGCATCAAAAAGATAATTTTTTGAAAAAACATGATAAGTCAAAGTTCCAAAGCTAAAAACAATAATGGCGGCAGTAAGATACCCGGATTCTTCTTCTAAAGTAATGTTTTCGTCAATTGTTGTATTTCCTGTAGTTGTAGTTGTTCCGGATTTAGTTGTAAAATGTTTATAGGCTAATAATGGTGCAATTACTCCCATTTGAGCAAGACCGAATATACGTATTAATTTATAGCTGTTTAAATTGTGCAAAGCAACGGAATCGTTCTGAACATAAGGCTTTAAATTGCTTCCAAACATTCCTACATCAAGGTAGGTAGAACCTTGGTCGGGCGAGAATTTTCGATCAACAAAAAAGAAAGGTGTTGCAGTAACCCATATTGTTTTGCTTTTTAAATATAGGTCGGGTTGCTCTTTTTTTTTGGTAAAAGTCAATCCGGGGATTTGCGAAAAAGAAACTTGTGAAAAAAAACAGATAATAAAACTTGTAATAACAAACCTTTTTAACATAAGGATACAGTATAGGATATTTTATTGTACCTAAATTTATAAAAAAGGTTTTAGAATGTGAAATTATTTATAATTTTATAAAAATAATTGCTGAAAATATTTAAAAAAATTATGAGAATTAATGCACTTCTTACATTATCAGTTTGTCTAGTATTATCAGTTTCTTTAAAAGCTCAGGGCTTTACATATACCGAAACTCAGGATAGTGTAAGAACTTTTCATGATGGAACATTGGTAGTTAAGGAAGACATTCCTTTTTTAACTGTTAAAGGTGATTCTTATGAAATGGGATTACAGTATGGCGTTTTATTGAATGATAGGTTGATAGATATGAACCACACTGTTGATAGTTTGATTGATTCATATATTGGAAATTTCTTTTTGAAAAAATGGATTGCTAATATGGTTCTTAACTCAAAAATTAATAAGGTTGAAAAAACAATGTTGGCTGAGTATATTCAAGAATTGGAAGGGATGTCTGAAGGAAGCGATTTAAAATTAAAGGAATTGCAAATTATTACTTATTTCCCCCAATTGTTTTTTAAGATTAGTTGCACAGCATTTATCATGCGCAACGAAAATGGTATTGTTCACGGAAGGAATTTAGATTGGCCGGGAATTGAAGTCTTAGCGGATCATCCTTTAATTGTAAATTATCATAAACAAAATAAAATCCCGGTTACAGTATTAACTTTTATTGGATATCCTGGAGTTTATACCGGGATGAATCATAACGGATTAAGTATGTCCATTAATATGAATGGAACACCGGCTGAAAATGACAAAGATATAAGTGAATATAATACAGGAATGCCATTGGCTTTTAAATTGAGAAATATACTTGAAAACGGAGACCAAATAAGTGAAGTAGACAAAATGTTTGATGACTATAGCTCACATGCATGGTTTATTACTGTAGGAAGTAAAAGAGATAATTCAGGAGCAATATATGAACTGACTCGTGGCAAAATAATTAAAAATGAAATGCAGGATGACTTCGTTTATGTTGCTAACCTTTCATTGTCGGATAAAGGACGTTATCAATACAGTCCTATATGGATGTTTGGAACTTCCAATATTTCACGTGAAAGGAAAATTAAGGAATTATATGAACGAATTGATGATAAAAACTTAGTTAGCAAAAGTTATCAGATTCTGACTAATACAGAAAATCATCATTTATCGCATGACCCTTTTTACCGTTATTGCATAAATAATTCAATTACAGTAAAAAGCTGTATTATAGATAATATGAATAATGATATATATTTTGCCTATGGTGAAAGAATGACAGCTTTGAATAAATATTTGCGCTATAATGTTGAAAGTGGA
>JAUVLS010000039.1 GCA_030600625.1 Bacteroidales bacterium | reverse complement strand
ATTATATTGCTGTTAGGAGCAAATGTGTTTTCACAACCTGTTCCTGCTGAAGATGAAAATATTCCATACTTAATGACTTTCGGACATAAAGCAGAAATATCGTGGGGTGATGATGATTTTTCACAAACTTTTTTTGCATTGATTCCTACAGAACATACTAGTCCAATATTTATCAGAGTTTTCGACCCCGATTGTGGTGGAGCGATAGATGAAATCAATGGATTTTGGGATACAAGGATGGAGTATTCAATATATGGTGGTGTTGGATGCTTTGAGAATGAGGATGCAAAGGGAATTGACCCTGTGGGAGATTATAAAAGCGGAAACCTTCTGGCGACAAAATCGTTTGGCGAAAATCCAAGATATGATAATAACTGGTATACTTTTGGGCCATTTAATCCTACCGAAGGCGAATTGGTTGAAAAATACGGTGGCTATGTGTTTAAAATTATTTGTGAGGGAGTTACCGGTGACGATGGAAATATGTATCAATATTTTGTGAGTACTTCTCCAACTGAAAATAAACGTATCGAAGGAGCAAATGCTTTTGCTTATGAATATAGTTTCAGAATGCATAACGACCCTAACGAAGTATCTCATATTTATCCATATATTGATGATAGAACAATCAAAGTAGTACAAAAGAATTTCGATTGGGATAATGATGGTATTATTAGAGTAGTTTCTGTTGCCCGTGCAGGCTTAGCATGTAAAGTTTCAGGTGATGATGGCTGGGCGCAAAGCGAATTTATAATTCTTGATGAAGAAAAAAACACATCGCTCGATTTTCAGTTTATAAAAAAGAAATCACCAGCGGTTAAAAATAATAATGTTGTTATCTCGGTTAAAAACCAGTACGGTGAACTACTTCCATTTTACACAATTCCTATTGGAGGAGTTCCTAAATATAAGTATTCAATTGGCGTTAGAAAAAAATCAAATTAATTAAGCTATGAGTGGCTCAAAAATTAAATTTACGGTACTATTGATACTGACCTTTTTTGTCCAAAATATATTTGGGCAAATGTATCAATTCAAAGAGTATAATATTGAAGAGGGATTAAGTCATCCATTTGTTTATACAATTAGTGAAGACCAGGATGGTTTCATTTGGATAGGAACAGGAGAAGGTTTGTGTTGGTTCGATGGTTTCGAATTTAAGGTAAGCGAAGTTGATGATTCTTTAACTAAAGGGTTTGTTACTTCAAGTTATTTAGATGATAATGGAATTTTATGGTTTGGACACAATTCCGGTCAGCTTACTTATTATGATGGCATTAATATTAAACTTTTGGATATTGGTGATGAGATTACCAGTATAATAACTGATATTTCAGGAGACAAAAAAGGCAATGTGTTTATTGCTACTCAAAATAATGGATTGATTAAAATTGATAAAGATTTTAAAACTGAAACATATATTAATGCTTTTACAGGTAAATTAATTTATTCAATATTGCCGGTGGGTAAGGATCATTTTTTAATAGGAACCACTGATGGTTTAAGTCTTTATTCATTAAAAGATGAGGGATTTATTGAAGAATATTCTATTAAAGAATTAGATTATATTGCTATTCAAACAGTTGATATAAGTACGAAGGAGAATGCATTCTGGATTGGAACGGAAGACTCGGGTTTTTTTCTTTTAAAAGGGAAGGGCGAAAATTTTGATTCTTATGAAATTTCCAACATGGGAGAGAAATATAATTTGGGATATGAAAATGTTCAATCCATATTAGAAGATAATGAAAATGTTCTTTGGGTTAGTACATTCGGACAAGGTATATTTAAACTTATTCCTGATAAAAAATCTGATTTTAGTTATACTAACACAGTACACTATTCCACGGCAAACGGTCTTTCAAATAATTTTGTTAAAACTGTTTATCAGGACTGGGAAGGCAATTATTGGATAGCAACCTATGGAAATGGTTTGGCATTTTCTGTTGATGAGGCTTTTACTTTTCATTATAAAGATATTGAGGAGTTAAACGGGAACATATTATCTATTGCCGAATCAGAATCTGTAATTTGGCTTGGAGGAGAAAATGTAATTGCAAAAATTGATAAGGAAACGAATAATGTTGTTATATTAAATGGGAAAAATGGAATTCCAAAAGATAAAATTGTAGCACTATATTTAGATCAAAATCAAAATCTTTGGATTGGTACAGATGAAAGCGGAATTTATCATTTGAGTACAAAATCGGATAGAGCTAAAATATATTACAAAGCGAATAATTCGCTGGGAAATAAGATAAATTCAATTACCGGACTTGAAAATACTGTCTGGGTTGGAACCGAAAATGGAGTATTAGTATTTGACCTCAAATCAGGGAAAAGTGAATTATTTAATACAACTGATGGCTTACCTTATAATAATATAAGAAATGTTTATGTTGATTCAGATAAGAATCCCTGGATTGCGACTAAAAGTCACGGAGTATTTGTATTAAACAGTGATTTAAATTATACAATCGCGGGTAATGTAAATCTTGAATTCACTTCAATCACGGAAGATTTAAATGGAAATATTTGGGGAGTAACTTACGGAGATGGTGTATTTAAATATGAAGAAGATAGTATAAAATATTATTCAACAGATAATGGATTAAAATCGAATTACTGTTATAGTATAATATGTGATAATGTTGGGAGAGTATGGATTGGTCATAGATTAGGAATGAGCAGTATTGATATTAATAGCGGGGATATAAAAGTATATGGTACAGAAACAGGTATAACAGGTGATTGTAATTACAATGCCGTTTTAAAACAGGAAACAGGAGTTATCCTTACTGGAACAACCGATGGTTTGGTTATTTACGATAGTTCAAAAGAAAAGAAAAATATATATGCACCAAAACTTAATATTTCAGAAGTTCTTTTTTCCGATAAGTCAGTTAACTATAAAGAGCCAATAAATCTTAAGTATAAAATACATAAATTAAATATTGCCTATGTTGGCTTAAGTTATAGTAACCCTGAAGGTGTAAGCTACCAGTATAAACTTGATGGACATGATCTTGAGTGGTCAAAAGTTATACAAACCAGAGAGGCTTACTATCCAAGAATTGAGGATGGCAATTACACTTTTATACTTAAAGCTTGTAATTCTGATGGATATTGTGTTGAAGATCCACTTGAGATAAAAATAAGTATTCGTCCTCCTTTCTGGAAGACCTGGTGGTTTATAAGCCTTTCAATTATTATTGGTGCTGGTGCAATATACTGGTACATTAAATATCGTGAACGGAAACAAAAAGCTTTACAGGAGTATCTGGAAAATGAACTTAATATAAGAACAAAAGAAGTAATTGAGCAGAAGGATATGCTGGAAATAAAAAACCGTGATATTACCGATAGTATTAATTATGCGCAAAGAATTCAGGAAAGTATTTTACCATCCTTGGCAACTATCAACGAGTATTTTTCCGAAGCGTTTGTTTACTATCAACCAAGGGATATTGTAAGTGGAGATTTCTATTGGTATGATCGTGTTAACGATAATAAGTTTTTAATTGTTTGTGCCGACTCTACCGGACATGGTGTTCCGGGTGCATTTATGTCTATGATAGGCACGACATTAATTAAAGATATTTGCTATAAAGACAATGTCGATTCACCATCAGCAATTTTGGAGCAACTCGATAAAAAATTACAAAGCACATTAAATCAAAATATTGATGCTGAGAGAGCCCACGACGGAATGGATATTATCGTATGTGAGATTGATGTAAATACACATTATATGAGATTTTCATCGGCTATGCGTCCGCTTATTCTTTATAAGGACAAAGAATTGCAATATGTAAAAGGAACCAAAGCGTCTATTGGAGGAGATCCAGGGGCACAAAAACGTTTTGAAAACATTGGCTTTCAATTGCATCAGGGAGATATTATTTATATGTTTTCTGATGGATATCCTGACCAGTTTGGCGGGCCAAGAGGTAAAAAATTCAAAATGGACAGGGTGAAGAATATGTTAGCTGATGTGTGTAATAAACCTATGGAAGTACAGCAAGAATATGTTGGTAAAACTTTTGATGAGTGGAGAGGCAAATTACAACAAGTTGATGATGTATTGTTTATGGGTGTTAGGATTTAGATTTACCTGTATCGTTAATATCAATAATTTTATTTAAAATAGCATATATTGTTAAGCCCGGAACTGTTTTAATACCAAGTTTCCGGGTTATATTTTTTCTGTGTGTTACTACCGTGTGTGTGCTAATAAATAATTTATCGGCAATTTCTTTATTAGAATAACCCAGTGCAATATTTTTAAGAATATCAATTTCACGTTTACTAATTTCTTCCGGAACTTCTGATTTTACATTCTTTGTTTCACGGTTACCAATTAAAGTATTAAGTTTTTTAAGAATTGAATTTTGAGTGTCATCCAAATAAATTTGCGTAGTCCATTCAAGCTTCTTTGTTAATACAATTGATTTTTCAGAGAGAGAAATCACTTGTGTGTTTTTCGCGATTTTCTTAATAATATTTAGTGTATTTGCATTAAGTAATTTAGGATTTATAATAATAAAATCGGATTCAAAATTAGCCGGAGTTTTTAAATCATCCTCATTATCAAACTGCTGAATTACCTGCGTGTTAGGTATCTTTTCGATAATAGAAATTAATCCTTTTCGAATTAAATATGATTTTTCAATTATTATAAAAGTTGCTTTGTACATTCGGCACTACTTTTTGGCAAATCTTTTTGTAATTATTTTTTCCATTTCACGAATCTTTGGAACAAGAACTTTCTCTTCGATTCTTGAATGATCATTTATATCTTGTTCGAGATTGAATAATTCGTAAAGTAGTTTGTTACACAACCTTGAATTTTTAGGTTGCGGAAGGTATTTAATAATAATATTTCTCAGGTCGAGGAGTTTTTCTTCGATATTATCATGTTCATTTTGAAAAATTTCTATAGAATAGGTTTCCATTAATTCAATAACTGAATTATCTGATTCTTCTGAATTATAGGCTTTTTCAATAGCAAGTGTATAAGGGAAAACTATTTCTTCCTCACGATGAGTATGATTCAATAGTTCCTGTTTGTAATCATTAAAAAATTTCTTTAATAATACAATATTTTCTTTTTGTGTATAACAAGAATCAACCATTTCTTCGATTAAATGCTCAATTTCGGGAACTTTTAATTTATGATAATAATCGTGTGTTTTTTGTAGATAGTCGGTTATAAGTTTTACCGAAAATGTTTGTAAATGCTTTTTTGGGAAGTAATCCTTATCAACAAAAGCATTTACTATTTCTAAAAAGAAATCTACATCAACATTGTTTTTTTTACAGACTTCGTCAACCGATTTATCACCAAATCCCAGCTCAATGCCAAAACGGTTAAGAACCGATAATGTGAAATAATTCGTATGAATTACATCGGCCATTTTAATATTTTTCGTGATTATCATTTCTTAAAATCTTTAATTTATGTGTGAAATATAACAAATTGATAAGCAAATTGTTAATTCCATTCCGGAACAATAAACTCAGGTGTTGATCCAAGGTTGCTTAATTGATATTCCCTGTCCATAATCTGAAAATCGAATTTTATAGTATCGTTTACCTGATTTATTAAATAGATTTTTATTTCCATACCACCCTTAATATATTTCCTGTAAACTCCTTCTGAGAAATATGGCAGCAAAAAGTAAATTGTATCGGTAGCAGTAAAAACGCCATTTATCTTGGTGTATTCATAAATAAAAACGTCAGGAATTTCAATGTCGGTTATTGTATCTGAATTTTCAGCAAATCCGATATCACCATTTCCATCTACAAATTCAAATTGTAAAAACCCAATTTGGTTTTCAAATCCATTAATAATTTCTTTATCGAAATTAAAATCTTGATATTTTATTAAAGGTATTTCAGAATACTCCTCAGTTTTTTCACAAGCAATGAAAAATAATATTATTGTTGATATGATTAGTCCCAATCTTTTCACAACTTATTTTTTTCTCATATAAATCTGAATGGGTGATCCTGTAAAATCAAAGTTTTCTCGGAGCTTATTTTCGAGATATCTTTTATAAGGATCTTTAACATATTGCGGTAAATTACAAAAGAATGCAAACGATGGATAAAAAGTATTTAGCTGGGTAATATATTTTATTTTAACAAACTTGCCTTTTATCGATGGTGGAGGATAAGCTTCAATAACAGCTTGCATTACTTCGTTTAATTTAGATGTTGTGATTTTCTTTTTCCTGTTTTCGTAAACTTGTTTGGCTTCCTCAAGTACTTTATGGATCCGTTGTTTAGTTAATACAGAAGTAAAAATAATAGGTACATCGACAAATGGTGACATTTTCTCTTTTACTTTCTGTGTGTAATCTTTCGATGTATTGGTTTCTTTTTCAATTAAATCCCACTTGTTAACCAATACCACCAGACCTTTATTATTTTTTTGAATAAGTCTTATTATGTTAAGGTCTTGCGCCTCCATGCCCTGTGTAGCATCTATTAAAAGTAAACAAACATCTGCTTTTTCTATCGATCGTATTGAACGTAAAACTGAGTAAAATTCAAGATTTTCAGTAACCTTTCCTTTCTTACGAATTCCGGCAGTGTCAACTAAATAGAAATCCTGATTAAATTTATTGTATCGTGTGTAAATTGAATCTCGTGTTGTTCCCGAAATTGGAGTTACAATGTTTCTTTCTTCGTCAATTAAAGCATTAATCAGTGATGATTTACCAACATTGGGGCGCCCCACAACTGTATATTTTGGAATATCAAGTTCTCCTTCAACATCTTCTTTTTCAATGTAGCTAACAACTTTGTCGAGTAATTCACCGGTTCCGCTTCCGTTTATAGATGAAATACTAATAGGATCACCTAAGCCGAATTTATAAAACTCATTCGCCTCCAGAATTCGTTTATTATTATCTACTTTGTTTACAACAAGCAATATATTCTTATTCGATTTTCGGAGAATTTGAGCAACAGTGTCATCCATATCCGTTATACCACTTGTAACATCAACAACGAAAAGAATTAAATTTGCTTCTTCCATAGCAATGTCAACTTGCTTTCTTATTTCTTCTTCGAAAATATCATCTGAATTAAGAATGTAGCCACCGGTATCAATAACCGAGAACTCTTTCCCTGCCCACTCTGCTATTCCATATAACCTGTCTCTCGTAACCCCGCTTATTTCATCAACTATTGCTTGTTTTGTTTCCGTAAGCCGGTTAAACAGTGTTGATTTTCCCACGTTAGGTCTTCCTACTATTGCTACAATCATGGTTTGTATTTTAATAAATTAGTTTACTGATAATTGTATTGAGTTTTTCAATAATTATTTGTGATTCGTTAATCAATGTGTTTTTTTGTTCATTTAGAGTGTCATTTGCAATTTCGCCCATTGCATTTAATAATTCAACTGATTTTTGTGTATTTAAATGACAGTCTCTAATATTTTTAGCAAAATCTTCATTTTCTTCAGCATTAAGTGCATCAATAAATTTTATAGATACTGCACCAATACTCTTTTTCAAATCACTATTTACTAATTCGGGAAATTCTTTCTCTAAACTTTTAATAAGCCCGATTCCCAGAACTGCAAAATTGTAAGTTTTTACTTCTAATTCTTTCATTTTAATTTTACATATTATATCCAAAGTTTCGCAATGACCTGTCTTTATCGCGCCAGTCTTTACTAACTTTTACGTATAACTCTAAATATACTTTTTTACC
Organism: Bacteroidales bacterium; assembly: GCA_030600625.1. Next base: position 867 of record JAUVLS010000039.1, on the reverse strand, counting down.
AAAAAAATCTTCAATGTCTTTTCGGGCTTCGGTTCCTGTCTTTTTTAATGCTTGTCCTTTATGCCCTATTATAATTCCTTTTTGCGATGGCCTTATAACATGTATATTGGCTCTTATTCTTAAAATCTTATCTGTATTTTTGAACTCTTCAACTTCAATTTCAACCGAGTAAGGAATCTCTTTACTATAATTTAACAAAACCTTTTCGCGAATAATTTCCGAAACAAAGAAACGTTCTGTTTTATCTGTAAATGAATCTTTTGGGAAATATGGAGGACCTTCAGGTAATAATTCTATTATCCTTTTAAAGACATGTTCTAAATTGAATTTATTTAATGCCGATATTGGAATGATCTCTGCTTTAGGAAGAAATTTACTCCATATTTCGACTAATGCTTCGAGTTTTTCCTGGTTGCTTAAATCGATTTTATTTATTAATAATAAAATTGGAACATCAATTTGTGAAAGCCGATCGATATATTGCTGGTTTTTGTCGAAAGTCTCAACAACATCTGTTATGTATAACATTACATCAGCATCTTCAAATGCGGTTCCCACAAATCCCATCATTTTTTCTTGCAATTTGTAATTTGGTTTCAAAATCCCCGGAGTATCAGAATATACAATCTGATAATCATCATCGTTTACAATTCCCATAATCCTGTGTCGGGTAGTTTGCGACTTTGATGTTATAATAGAGAGTTTTTCTCCCACCATAGCATTCATTAAAGTCGATTTCCCAACATTTGGATTTCCTATAATATTTACAAAACCTGATTTATGTGGCATTACAGTGTATAGATATAAAATTTTTACAAAGATAAGAGAAATTTTGGCTAAACCACTTCAATATGTTTTTGTTGTGTA
>JAUVLS010000110.1 GCA_030600625.1 Bacteroidales bacterium | reverse complement strand
AATAGCGAAATGAAACTTCTTATTCAAAAATTAAATGATAAATTAAATCAATTTTAAACCGATTAAGTCGTTTATTATTAAGAGTTAATAAAAGTTAATAATTCACAGTAATTTGACTAAAGCATAAAATTATCTGTAGTTTTGTACTTATTGGTAAGAAAATTGATGTAAAAAATAAAAAACTCTATAATATGCTATCAAAAATAAAAACTAAAAATCCTATTTTTTATGCTATAGTTCTTGTTATTGGAATTGTAGCTTTTTTAGGATTTAAAGAAGGCGACGATTTTAAAATTGCTAAAAATTTAGACATCTATTATTCCTTATTCCGTGATGTAAACATTTATTATGTTGATGAAACAGACCCGGAAGAAATGATAGAAAACAGTATTAATGCAATGCTTAAAAAACTTGATCCATATACTGTTTATATTCCGGAAAAAAACAAGGACGAGTTTACATTTATGACTACCGGTCATTATGGCGGAATAGGAGCTTTAATTAGAAATAACGGAGAATATCCTATTGTTGCTCAACCATATCGTGGTTTTCCAGCAGATAAAGCAGGTTTAAAAGCAGGTGATAAGATACTGGAAATTGATGGAAAATCAACGAATGAATACCGTCTTAGCGAAGTGAGCGAAAGGTTAAAAGGTGTTCCGCAAACAAAAGTTAAATTATTAATTGAACGACCTTATTCGAACGAAACATTTGAAAAAGAACTGGTCAGAGAAGAAATACAGATAAAAAGCGTTCCATACTATGGCCTTGCAGATGAAGGTATTGGTTATATAAGAGTTACAAAATTTACACCCAATGTTTCCCGGGAAGTAAAAGATGCTTTAAGAGAGCTTAAAACAGAACACCAAATAACATCGTTAATTCTTGATTTACGAGGAAATCCCGGGGGATTACTTATTGAGGCACCAAAGCTTTGTAATTTATTTGTCAATAAAGGAGAAGAAATAGTAAGTACTAAAGGAAAAATTAAGAAGTGGAACCAAACATTAAAAACTACAGATTTTGCATACGATATAAATATTCCCTTAATTGTTTTAGTTAGTCGCAGATCGGCATCAGCTTCTGAGATTGTAGCAGGCGCACTTCAGGATCTTGATCGTGCTGTGATTTTGGGAGAAAGAACTTTTGGCAAAGGCTTGGTACAAACAACCATTCCGCTAAGCTATAATTCACAGGTAAAAGTCACTACTGCCAAATATTACACTCCAAGCGGAAGATGTGTTCAAGCGCTGGATTATACGAACAGAAATGAGGATGGCAGTGTAGGGCACGTTCCGGATTCGCTAATTTCTGAATTTACAACCAAAAACGGAAGAAAAGTTTATGATGGAGGCGGAATAATTCCTGATATAAAAGTTGAACCTGAAGAGCTTAGTCAAATGTCTATTAGTCTGATAACTCAAAATGTTGTTTTTGATTTTGTAACCAAATTTGCATACGAAAATCCTGTAATACCAAGCGTTGAAGAATTTAATATTTCAGATGAAATCTATAATAATTTTGTACAATTTGCATTGTTGGATAGTTTTAAATACGAAACACAAAGCGAAAGAGAACTAAACAAGTTGGAAAAGGTCGTTAAAAGTGAGAAATATTATGATAGAGTTAAAGAGGAATTGGAAAAACTCAGGGAAAAACTAATTAATGATAAAGAAACCGATTTAATAAATTTTAAGGCAGAAGTTATCCAGTTTTTACGTGACGAAATTGTTGGTAGATATTACTATGAAGACGGTCAGATAGAAACCAACCTAAAAGATGATATTCAGCTACATAAAGCAATTGAAATATTAAACGATCAAAATCAATACAAATCCATATTATCTGCTGGTTTTGAAAACAAAGATCAGCTTGGGATGAAAATTAGTATGCTTAATTCACATACAATTAAGAAAGACGAAGATAATCCAGAAGATTATTTTTTTGAATCAATGATGAATTAAAAAAGATAAGATATTTAATTAATAGAATAAACATCCAAAGTTTTTAAAACTTTGGATGTTTTGTTTTTAATAAATGGTTGTATTTAAAACTGCATTAAACCCGTTCCACGGCATGTAGCCGTTGCACGGGCTATGCTTTCCGAGGAACCGCTTCAAGCGGTGCAATGGATTAACTCAAAATTTTTAACTCGGAACTTTTAACTAAAAACTTTAAACTTATTAGTGCGCTTCCAGCCAATTCTCACCAACACCAATATCAACAGTTAAAGGAATACACAATTTAACTGCGTTTTCCATTTTAGTTTTTACTAATTCTTTTATTTCTTCAAGTTCCGGTTTATACACATCAAAAACCAATTCATCGTGTACTTGCAGTATCATTTTTGACTTAAAACTTTTTTGTTGGAATGCGTTAAAAATATCAATCATAGCCAGTTTAATAACATCGGCAGCTGAACCTTGGATAGGAGCATTTATAGCATATCGTTCTGCAACACCGCGAACAATACCATTTCGTGAGTTAATATCATTTAAAAAACTTTTACGACCCATCATGGTTTCCACATACATTTTTTCTCGTGCCATGGCAATACTTTTGTCCATATATTCCTTCACCTTCGGAAAGCCTGTGAAATAGTCGTCTATAAGCTGTTTTGCCTCTGTTCGCGGAATATTTAGGTTTTGGGATAACCCAAAAGCAGAAATGCCATAAATGATGCCAAAATTGGCTGTTTTGGCTATCCTTCTTTGGTTGCTGCTTACGTCATTGATATTTTCCACGTGGAAAATTTTCGCTGCAGTAGTTGAATGAATATCTACATTGTTGTTAAATGCCTCAATCATGTTGCTATCCTGACTCATATGAGCCATTATGCGTAATTCTATTTGAGAATAATCTGCAGCAAGTAATACATGATTATTATCAGAAGGAATGAAAGCCTTACGTATTTCACGTCCACGTTCTTCGCGAATAGGAATATTTTGCAAATTAGGATTTTTTGAACTTAAACGACCTGTTGAAGCAACTGCTTGTTGATATGAAGTGTGAATTTTTCCTGTTTCAGGATTAATCAGTTTAGGTAGAGCTTCAACGTAAGTCGACAAAAGTTTTTTCAGGGATCTGAATTCTAATATGTCATTGATAATAGGGTGTTTATCTGCAATTTTTGACAAAGTATCTTCGCTGGTTGAGTATTGTTTTGTTTTGGTTTTTTTAGCATTTGGATACAATTTCATTTTATCAAAAAGAATTTCACCCAATTGTTTTGGTGATGAAATATTAAAATGAATGCCTGCTTGATCAATAATATTTTCTTCTATTTTAATTAATTCTACATTAAGTCCTTTTGCAAACTCACTTAAAGCATTAGTATCAAGATTTATTCCGTTTTGCTCCATATATGCTAAAACAGGAATTAATGGCATTTCAATGCTTGCAGAAAGATTGTCTAAGTAAGATGTTTCCAATTCTTTTTCAAAAATTTCCTTTAACTGAAAAGTTAAATCAGCATCCTCACAGGCATAACCAGTGATTTTATCTATTGGAACGTTTTGCATTGATCCTTGTTTTATACCTTTTTTCCCGATTAGTTCTTCAATACTAATTGGTTTATAACCAAGGTACTGTTCCGAAAGGAAATTCAGATTATGACGTAAACCGGGTTGTAATAAATAGTGGGCAATCATGGTATCGAAAATTTCTCCCCGCACTTCAATATCATATTGTTTTAAAATTAAAACATCATATTTAATATTTTGTCCGATTTTACGTATGGATTGATTCTTAAATAAATCACTGAACTCATTTAAAATAGCCTTTGCCTCCTCTTTATTTGGTGAAAAAGGAATATAAAAAGCAGTATGACTTTTATGTGAAAATGATAAACCGACAATTTGAGCTATATGCGGATTAAGACCTGTAGTTTCTGTATCAAAGCAAATTTCACTTTGTTCGGAGAGTAATTGAATTAAATTTTTTCTTTTTTCAGAAGAATCTATTAATTGATAATCATGATCGGTATTTGAAATATTTTTAAAATCCGAAGGAGCTTTTTCAATTTCGACATCACCAAACAATGAACCCTGCATTACGCTTGTTGTAGGAGTAGGTGTTATTTCTTTTTGAAACAATCTTCTTGCAATAGCTTTAAATTCAAGTTCTTCAAACAACTTGGTCAGCTTCTCTTCATTTGGTTTTTCTAAAATAAGTTTTTCTGGTTCAAGCTCTACAGGAACATCAAGCTTAATTGTTACCAGCTCTTTCGAAAGCAATACTTGTTCTTTATTTTCAGCTAGTTTTTCTTTTTGTTTTCCCTTTAGATCGTCAATGTTTTCATAAACATCTTCGATGCTTCCATATTGTTCGATTAGTTTTATGGCTGTTTTTTCGCCAATTCCAGGAGCTCCTGGAATATTATCAGAGGCGTCGCCCATTAATCCTAAAATATCAATAAATTGAATGGGATCGTCAATTTTAAATTTTTCGCATACCTTTTGTTTGTCAATAATTTCGGCATCATTACCACCACGAGCAGGTTTAAGCATGAAAATATTATCAGAAATTAACTGCATATAATCTTTATCCGGAGTCATCATGTAGGTTTGGAATCCTTGTTTTTCAGCAAGTTTGGCCAAAGACCCTATGGTATCGTCTGCTTCATACCGGGCAACTTCAATTACGGGAATATTAAATCCTTCAATTAAATCCTTAATAATTGGAATTGATTTTTTAATATCTTCAGGTGTGGCTTCGCGATTTGCTTTGTATTCTTTATACATCTCATGTCTGAAAGTAGGATACGGTGGATCAAATACAACAGCAATATGTGTTGGGTTTTCTTTTGCAATTAAATCGATTAAAGTATTTGTAAAACCATAAATGGCCGAAGTATTTTGTCCTTTTGAATTAAATCTTGGATTTTTTATAAAGGCATAATATGAACGGTATATTAAAGCATAAGCATCTAATAAATAAAGATTTTTAGACATATAATAAAGTTTTTATTTAAATAAAGGTTGATGTTTAAATTAAAATACCAAATTACAACATACAAATCATAATTAATAATCAAAAGTACTATTTCGAAAATTGTTTCTGTTAGTTTACCTTGCTCGTTGGGCTTGTCGAAATGTGTGAAGAATAAGGAAGTTCTCAATGAAAGTAAATCTCTCTCAATCCTTCTGTCATTTCGACCGTAGTGGAGAAATCTTATACAAATAGCAAAGAGATATCTCGACTACACTTTGTTTCACTCGACATGACAAGACAAGTGCTTGCTATTTTAACAATACAGCGTTTTGCTCTACATGACAGGTTTAAAAATAATTGCATAGCAATGATATTATGGTAGCAGGTTTAAGTAAATAATTTTAAAGCAGCGTAGCTGCGACAGTTATCTTTCTAAGGAAGAATAGTAATTAATCAATAGTCATTGTCTTCAGCATACCATTCGGCAAATGAAGTTGCTGTTTCGTAAAGCTTTATGTTGTGAAGTTTTAATCCGGCGGGAATCTTTTTTAATAATTTTTGAGCAAAATCTACAACCATATTTTCACATGTTGGTTGATAATCAACAATGTATTGCTTTTTAAACATTTGATTATCTGTATCATTCAGACTGTCAAATGCTTTTTTACTCAATATAATAGAATGATCTAAAGGATGAACAATTTCCTGATTCACAATATTTTTTAAATCTCCAAAATCGATAACCATTCCG
>JAUVLS010000030.1 GCA_030600625.1 Bacteroidales bacterium | reverse complement strand
AATTTCGGCACGTAAATGAGCTGAAAGTGCATTAACACATGAAACACCAACACCATGCAATCCACCTGAAACTTTATATGAATCTTTATCAAATTTACCTCCTGCATGAAGAACCGTCATTACAACTTCTAATGCTGATTTCCCCTCTTTTTCGTGAAGATCAACAGGAATCCCTCTGCCATCATCAGTTACCGTTATTGAGTTATCTTCATTTATAAGCACATCGATATTATTACAAAAGCCTGCCATAGCTTCATCAATTGAATTATCGACTACCTCGTATACTAAATGATGAAGGCCTTTTTCGCTAATATCACCAATATACATTGCAGGCCTTTTTCGAACTGCTTCTAATCCTTCTAAAACCTGAATACTATCAGCTGAATAATCATTATTATTACCATTTTGTACAGCTTCATTCAATTCATCATTTTTCAGATCGCTCATCTTATAATTATTTAGTTATTACATTATTTAAAATTTGACAATACTCAAACATTTCTGAGTAAAAATCACCCAGTTTTATATTATATTTTCAAATACTTTTTAGATGGATTTTTTTTGTTTTTCCAACACTCAAGAATAAGTTTACATCAATCTTATTTTCAGGCCATTACAAAATGAAGTCAAGCCTGTTTTTCAAACGTGTAAATATAGTAAAAATATGTGATTTTTAGGTGATTAAATCGAAATAAAATAGTGCAATTTATTAACAATAAATTCACAAAAATTAACAAATACTTAAAATGCCTAAAATGAACTAAAGTGCCTGAAAATATAAATGTATTTACCTTAAATTTGAAATAGGAAACCTGACTGCCGATTTATCTGCCGTAAGCATGACAGGCAGGCTTGAAATTAGAAAGAATATGTTACGCCTAATAAAATATTAAATCCATAGCTTGGGTAATAATTCCATTCGTAATAACCATCAGATAATAAATTATTTAACTGAATAAATCCTGATAATACTTTTGAGTATCTGTACTCTGCTCCTAAATTAATATCAATTGCCGACTCTAATTCTGCAATATTTCCTGTATCATCCAACTTAGCATATCGTTTTCCAATAGCTAAAATATCGCCTTTTAGAATGATTTTATGACGCATATTATATCTTGTTGTAAAAGTTAAGTCGAAAGAAGGTTTATGCCATGCCTCGGCTTCATTTGTCATTTCATAATTTTTGTAATTCGCTTTTACATGAAACGTTAATTCTTCGGAAGGAGAAACAGAAATTTCGCCAAAATAATTTATGAGTGTAATATCATCATAAACAACACTAAATTGATTACCAATACTATCAGAGTTTACCAAATCATTAATAAAAAATGGCATGTCATCAATTAATGAATATGATATCTCAAAGTTGTAATATGTCGTTGAGTTAAAATTACCTCTTATACCTCCAAACAGAATTATTTTATGGTCGGTGTTTAATACTCCCGTTCCAGGTACTAAAAATGGATTAACCTGGCTCATTTTCCGGAAATTATTTATTTCCAGTTTACCATCGACCCCGGCATAAGGAATCAGGTAATGATTTGCCATATCATATTCCAATCTTGCCACAGGATAATAAAGCGCTTTTGAGTTATCGCCGCGAATATCAGAAAAAATATTAATTCCTGCTTTAATACGCCATTTATCTCCAAATTTGCCCAACCAGGGATTTATTCTGATAATTGTATTGTTTGAAGAATCGATTTTTTCGCTGGTTGAGTAATGCTCAATTGCAACATTAACACCTACCATTTCTTTTGTAAAAATCTTATTTATATCCCCTGCTATTCGAAAACCTAATTCATTATTTTCGAAGTTATCTTTTGTGTTATAAAGATTTACTCCAAAATCATAGTTAATATGAGAAGAATCAACATGATTACTCTTATAGTTTGCATTTAAATTAAGTGTCAAATAGTTTTGCTTAATGTTGTCCTTTTCTAAAATTGTATCTACGCGGGTATCATAACCATAAAAATATCTCGTATTACTTAACAGTCCCATTTCGCCCTGAATAATAGAACTTTTCATATATTTCTTACCAAAAAATCGCAAGTCGTTATCGCAAAATCCTGCAAACTCTTTTTCGTCGTTATCGAAGGTGGCTTGCCCAATGGAATTTAAAAATTTGTAATAAGCACCAATTGAATAATCCTTTGATCGTTTATTATTAACATAAGTCTCCAGCATAGGTAACATTTTTGTTCCTAATCCTACCTTAACATAACTGTTATATAATTTTGATAAGGGTTCTCCAACCATTTTTGCCGGCTTAATCGGAGTAATAGTATATCCTACATTCATTGGTTTCGTTTGAAGAATATATTTTATTTCCGGGATGATTTTTACCGTATCGGTAATTCTGGGCAAATGTGTTAATTTATAGGCATCAGAAATGGTAGGTTCATAAGGTTTAACAACCTTAACTTCTTTTACTAATTTTTCCTGTGCGTTTAGGCTTTTAAATCCGAAAATTAAAAAACCTAAAATGTGAATGTATATAAAAATCTTTCGAATCATATCTTAATTTCTTTATTTCAAAATTGTATTGTATCAGGTACTGCTTCAAATAATTCGTTGTATTGTCCTTCTTTATTCCCTTCAAAATTCAATTCTATTTCGTCAGTTCCTTTTTGTTCCATTTCTAATTTTTCTTCTTCTACTATAGAGTTATACTTCTTTGTTGCTAAGGATATTATTTTATCCTCAGCATTCGGATCGTAATTGTCTATAATACTTTTTAGCGTATGTTTTGCTTGAAACATATCATCCTTTTTCAGGTAAACATCTGCCAGCAAAATAAAAGATTTTGCTAACCAATATTCCTGAGAAGTATTATGAGAAGCAAAATCAAAAATTTCATGTTCGGCTACATCAAGCTGATTATCTTGGAAATAAATTTCGCAAATTAAATATTTAGATTCGGCTCCTTCACTACTGTTAACTTCTTCAGAAATAATCCTGAACTCATCGAGAGCCAATTCGTTGTTTTTGTTTGAATATAACGCTTTACCTTTTTTGTAATGTGCTTCACGTTTGTATTCTCCTGATATTTTTTCAGTATGCAATACTTTATCAGCAGTTTCAATAACCCGGGTATGATTATTCAACAAATAATTACACCGCATTTGTCCTACACGCGATTCAATTAAGCTATTATTTACTTCGGCAATTTGATCTAATTTTTGATAGTTAGATAGTGCGTCTTCATAATTTTCATTACTGAAGTTAATTGCTGCTGCTGCCAATAATGCCTGTTCTGTAAAAGTATTTTTTGGCTTTTCAATTACAAAATTGTATGATTTTAGTGCTCTCTCAAAATTTTCATTTCGGTTCTGACAATCGGCCAAATAAAAGTGAGCATTTAATACAAACGAGCCATCAGGGAATTTTGTGAGATAATCATTAAACTGCATGATTGACTTTTCGATATCGCCTGCCATGTATAATTTTTCAGAAGATATATAAGTCAGGGAATCTTGTTCAGCTAAACTAATATCTGCAAATTTTCCAAGGCCGTTTACATAGGCAAAATATGAATCGACATCATTCATATCAACATAAATATTTTTTATACCGGTAAGTGCATTTTTAGCTTCTGCAGTTCCCGGAAAATCTGCTACAACTCTTTGATAATATTTTAATGCCTCTTGATTGTTATCTCTGTTATAATTTAACAATCCAAGCTGCACCAATGATTTTTTAACATAACTGCTTGATAGATATTCTTCGATTATTAGCAGATATTTTTCTATTGCTTTATCAGGATTTTGTAGATCCAAATGACTTTTCGCCATTTCGAATAATGCATCATCAACATAAACAGATTCAGGATGTTCATCTAATAAACGTTGTAAAGTATTCAGCTTTTTCTCAGGCCGGGTTAATAATCCAAGTGAAAATCCACGTTGAAATAATGCATAATCCTTATCTAACAAGCCAACTTCAATTGCTTTATCATAAAACTCGATGGCTAACCAGTACGTTCGACTAATAAAATAGCTATCGCCAATTCGGTTATAAGTATCAGCAACAGTTTTTGACTTTTCGATTTTAGTGAATCCAATATATTTTCTAAACCATTGTATTGCATTTGGATAATCTTTCAACTTAAAATACGCGTATCCCATATTGTAATGCGCAAGATTATACTCTTCTAACTGAAATGCTCCACTTGTTATAAGAAAATTATTATATGATTCTACCGCTTTTTCATATTCACCTAACTGATAATAAGCCTCAGCTTTCCAATAATTGGTTTGTGCAGCAATAGCCCTGTTATATCCCGGATATTGCATTGATTTATCAAAAGTTTCAATTGCCTCCTGATAATGAAGATTATTAAATAACTCCAAACCACGATAATAAGCCACCTTCTGAAAAGCCTCTTTCATTCCATGATCTTTCTCCGAAATCATTTCTAAGGACTTTAAAGCCTCTTTATAATTACTGGTATACAGATAGGCCATTACAAGAAAATTGTAAGCATCATCTAAACGATCCGAATTTGGATATAGCTCTATAAACTCATGAAAGGCTTCAATTGCTTCATTAAACGGAGAATGATACAATTCATAAGTTAATAATGCATAATTGAACAGTGCTTCCTCCTTTATTTCAGAATCAAAATCGAGTTTTGATGCAAACTCAAATGCTAACATTGCTTTGTTTTTCTGATCTAATTCAATATAGCAATCTGCAATATGAAAATAAGCATTTTGTGCCAGTTGATCTGCTTCATATAAAACTTTTTCGAAAGATATAGCTGCACTATCGTACTGTTCTAACTTATAATAACAATAAGCTAATTGATAATAATCTTTTCGAGAAACTGTTTTAGCTTCGTTGACATGTTTCTGTAAATATTCAATAGCATCTGTGAATTGTTGCTTTTTATAATATGAATCGCCAATAACTTTAGCAATTTCAGGAGTTCGTTTAGCACTGGCCCCTTCCAGTAATGGAGGTGCATATTCAATAATTTCATCGTATTTGCCCTGTAAATAATAAATCTGGGTAATATAATAAGGAACAACAGGTGCAAATGTTTCGTTTTTGCTTAGCTTTTGAAAACCTTGCAAGGCTGTCTCATAATTTTTATCATGGTAAGCTATATGCGAATAATAATAATTTGCAGGTGCAGTATATTTTGTATTTATATCTTTTATTTCGTAAAAAGCTGAACTTGCTTTATCGTATTTCTTTCGCCTAAAATAACTATAACCAAGTTTAAAATACAGCTCTTCTTTTTCTTCTTTGTTAAGTTTGTCTTTATTAAGCTCATTAAACCATTTTATTGCCTGATGATATTGCTTTTGCCGATACTGAAATTTCCCCATGTGAAAATAAGCAGCGTTTACTTTCGAATTTTCAGGATGCTCTGCAATGAATTTAGAAATCATGTATTCAGCATCTTCGTTAAATAGTTCAATAGCGCATAATGCTGTATAGAATTCAGCATTTGCCTTAAACTCAATATTTAAATCACCATAAGATTCTATTGCATTCTGAAAGTGTTTTTGGGCTACTCCATATTTTTGTTTTTCGAAAAGTTCCAATCCTGTTTTATATTCCAAATCAGGATCGGTATAAATCATCGATTTTTGAGCAAACGCTTTAAATCCGACAGTCAGTAATAAACTAATTGTAAGTATTTTAATATATTTTATTTGTATCATAGATTCTATCCTTGAAATTCGCATAAATTTAAAAATAATAAACATAACAGTTCGTGTATTAAAGCCTTTTATATTAACATTAAACTGTTAATTACGTAAAAAATTATTCATTCTTCATATTTATTTTCAACTTATTAACAATGGAATTTAAATTTAAGAATAATGTAATTTTGGATTGATAAAAAAATATCTCCTTAAATTTAAGAAACCATATCATTATTCCATTTATCCATTGTTCCATTTTATATATTAACCAGAAAAACATTCGTAATTCTACTGCTATTCCATGAATTTACCTAACTAGATTTCTAAGTTTTTTTATCTACATTTGTGATTAAACAAATAGCATACCATGTATTTTTTAAAAACACAAGGGACAGATAAAATCCCTGATTATGTTCAAATCAGAGATGACCATTTTGTTTTACTTGCACATTTTAAAACAAATAATCCGGAAAATCAGATAAAAAAACATAAGCTTGAAAAATACAAACAAGAAATTATAAAACTGATAGAAACAGCACCATTTGGAATTTTATATGAACTTTAATCAGTACTGCAATTGGCAGTTTACAGTTGGCAGTATGAAGGTTGATAGTTACAACCTAATATTTATAGTTAAACCTTGAAATTTGAAACCTGAAATTTGAAATTTAAATATGGCTTTAGATACAATAATCGAATTCGAAAACGCAAATATTTTTCAAAAGGATAATCTGATCCTTAAAGATGTTAACCTGACAATAAACAAAGGTGAATTTGTATACTTTATAGGTAAAGTTGGAAGCGGAAAAACCAGCCTGATTAAAACAATTAATGCTGAAATTCCTTTGATGGAAGGTGAAGCCAGGGTTGTCGGTTTTGATCTTACCAAATTAAAAACAAAACAAACACCGTTCTTAAGAAGAAAATTAGGTATTGTTTTCCAGGATTTTAAATTATTAACGGACAGAACTGTTTTCGACAATCTCTTGTTTGTATTAAAAGCTACCGGATGGAAAAACAAAAACGATATAACTGACAGAATATCTGAGGTTATTGACAGTGTTGAATTAAGTTACAAAGGATTCAAAATGCCTCATCAGTTATCGGGAGGTGAACAACAACGTGTTGTGATTGCACGTGCTTTATTAAATAATCCTGAAATTATTCTGGCAGATGAGCCAACAGGGAATCTCGATCCTGAAACATCAGAAAATCTGATGGAACTATTTCTCGAAATTAGTAATAACGGACGTGCTGTTGTAATGGCAACACATGATTATAACATGGTTAAAAAATTCCCGGCCAGAACTATCAAATTTGAAAACGGGAAAATCATTGAGCAAGACCAAAATAAAGAAATTGATTTTGAGAGTTTGAAGGAATAGTCTTAAATTGAAGCTAATTCCTTATGATTAACGAAAAAGAAAAATTCAATATCAAAAGTGATTTTATAAAAAACATTTTCACTTTATTTTCTGGAGCTGCTATTGCTCAGCTAATTACTTTAATTGCGATTCCTATACTTACCCGAATTTATACTCCCGAAGATTTTGGTTTTATAGCTATCTATTTAAGTATTGCAAATATTGTTGCGACAATTTCAACTGGCCGTTACGAATTAGCCATAATGTTGCCTAAAACAAAAGAAAATGCTTTAGCTATTATTAAAGGGACTTTTCGAATTATACTAATTGTAACCTTAATAACCTTGATTGCAATTCTGGTTTTAAAAAGTTTTGAGAATAAAATATCAGATTTAATACGACCATTTTACTTTTACTTTTTACCAATTAGCATTTTTATAGTTGGATTAACCAATGTTTTTACACAATGGTTTACACGTCAAAAAGAATTTAAGCTGCAAGCTAAAACAAAAATTGTAAGGTCAGGATCTAATTCAGTTGTCAATGTGGGTTTAGGATTTATGTTTAACATAAAATCGTTTGGATTATTTATTGGTCATATTGTTGGGCAAGGATTACAATTATTAATATTTACTTTTAGATTTTTAAAAGAGGAAAAAGAAACTCTGAAAAATATAAACCGAAATACTATAAAAGCCCAATTAAAAGAAAATCGCAATTTCCCATATTATTCAGCTCCAATGGGGTTTTTAAACGCTATTTCTGTTGATATTTTAATTTATGTTTTAAATCTGTTTTACACCACATCGCTTGTTGGATTATACACCAATGCTACAAAAGTCATTAATTATCCGTTAAGTCTTATTAGTCAGTCTTTTACTTCGGTATTTTATCAGAAGATTAGTGAGACGAATAAAAAAATAAAGCTTTATCTTATTTCTTATTTTGCAAATTTCATTATTGCTTCAATAGCAATGATTCCAATTATATTCTGGGGAGAAGAAATATTTGCTTTTGTACTAGGTAAAGATTGGGAAATTGCCGGCTCAATTGCAAAATACCTGGCACCATTAACAATTGCCAGCTTTGCTATGCGTAGCGTGAGCAATATTTTTTCGTTAACCCGCAAGAATGGGATTTTACTGATTTGGCAAATAATTTATTTGATTGTAATTTTAGTTGTGATATTTATTTCGAAATCAGAACAATTTGAAATAATGCTATTAGGAGTATCATTTATTGGAGCATTATTGTACATTGCATTAGCATTTGTTGGTTACAGAATAATGATAAATCAATATGAGAAAAATCTTTAAACAATTAGCCTATTTCTTTCTAGGAATATTTTACAAAGAACTCAATAAAAGTGATTCGAATTATGCTGTTAAGCGTTTGATTAAATACGCCTACAAACAAAAAATAATTGGATATAATTGTAATGTTCCCTGGCCTGTTCATTTTACATCGCAGGTAAAATGTTCTGAGAAGATTCAAAGAGGAACAAAATATCCCGGATATGCAAAAGGCTGCTACATTGATGGTCGAAATGGAATAGTTTTCGAAGAAAATGTTATCACAGGACCACATGTTTCAATTATTAGCCAAAATCATGATTCTACAGATTTTAATAATTATATTGCCGGTAAATCAATAATTATCCGAAAGAACTCATGGTTATCTACAGGATGCATAATTTTACCGGAGGTTGAACTTGGAGAACATACTATTGTTGCAGCAGGTGCTGTAGTAACAAAATCTTTTTCTGAAGGTAACCAAGTTATTGGAGGTAATCCAGCCAAATTATTAAAGAAAATTGAACCCTACAGGAGTTAATTTGCGCTTATTTTTTTAGCCACTTTAAAGGAATAGGCAACTTATTAATTTTAACCTTAAAATAAACTTCATTCTTGGCACCAAATCCTAAATTCCTGTATTTAACTCCCGGAATGTTAGATCCTGCAAAATCAAAAAGTAATTCCTGCCCTGAATTTTCTTGTAAATATTTATCAATAAGTCCGAACATAGCACCTACTTCTCTACCTGAATCGTTCAATGCAGTATAAACAATCACTCGCTTTTTCCATTTCAGAAAAAAAGCCATAGCGCATAACTTATCATCCAAATAACCAGAATAAAATTCTCCAAAATTGTTATCTAAGCTATAATCAATAACTTGCTTTAGATTTTCTAAATCTATTTGATTTATTTCGGCTACACCTTTTTTAATAAACATTTTGCTCATTAAATCTATAAAATCAGTATTATTTCCATTAAAATTAATTATCAAGCCTGATTCACTGATTTTTTGCAAATTTTTCCTGTGATTTTTAGAGTAGCAAGTCAATAATTCATTATAAGGTTTCGAGATGTCAATTAATTGAGTATTTCGCAAAACAAAAGATTCATCATTTAATTCAGGATTAGCATAATTCAACTGTATTTCAATAAACTTAAAATTCTTTTC
>JAUVLS010000243.1 GCA_030600625.1 Bacteroidales bacterium | reverse complement strand
AGCCTTTAAAATAATAAGCTTGTCAAAAGTTGAGTTTGAAATTGAGAATGGTTCCATTAAAAATATTGATTTTACAAGAATGACCCACTTCCCGGGAAATGCATATAAAAGTGACATAGAAAACCAAATTAGAAATACCGGGCAACTTGAAGTTAATGCTATATCAGGTGCAACACGAACCTGCAACTTTGCTAAAGCTGCGATTAAAGCAGCTATTGAGAATAAAGTAAACTCTTTATAAAAAGATATTTTTTATATTTATCTGCATTTTTAAATGAAAATAAAATGAAAAAACTATTTCCAATAATATTCATAATAATCATAAGTTGTAATCCAAAAATCAACATGGAAGAAGAAAAAGAAATGCTATTGCAAACTGACATTGATTTTTCTAACCGATCTATTGAAGTTGGTAATCATCAGGCATTTTTGGAATTTGCGTCACCTGATGTTGTTTTGTTAAAGCCCAATTCGTATCCAATTGTTGGTAAACAAGCTATGAAGCAATTGTATTCAGAATTATCTGATTCTAATTACCGACTAACATGGAACCCAAGTTTTGCACGAGTTTCTGAATCAGGTGATTTAGGATATACTTTTGGAATATATTTACTGGAAATTATAGAAGCCCGCCTGCCGGACGGGCAGGGAGAACAAAAAGGGCAAATACAACAAGGAACCTATTGTTCCATTTGGGAAAAAAATGCAAAAGGTGAATGGCGTTTTATTTTAGATACAGGGAATAGTGGACTTATGGAGCCAATAAACAATGATAAATAAACAATGATAATTGTAAAATCGAAAAAACTTATCCCTGTTCGGCGTAGGTTGTACCTACGTCCTTTTTCTTTGTATCTAAAAGCTTATTTCATTTTACAACTTAACTACAAAACCTTCAGGCAGGCAAAGAACAACTGCAAACCAATATTATTTTTGTTAAAATCATAAAAACCACTTATTATATTACATTTTGTAATTTACATTTTGTAAATTATAAACCATCCTAACAGACAAAGCTAACAGGTTTTAAAAACCTGTTAGCTTTATTTTTTTAAGTAAGTATGCGTTTTATAATACAATTTTTCAATATAAAGCCCACACCTTTCCAAATTAAATAAATTTCAGCAATTACACTTTCTGTATTTTGCAAAATTCAGCAACTAAGCTTTCTAAATTAAAGAATATTTCGTATTTTTGAATAAAAATTGCTACATGTGGTATAATCGGTTTTATGAAACAAAAGTTGATTATCTAATAAAAAATAAAGTTAATTTGCTTTACGGCCCCAGAAGGACCGGCAAAACAGCGATGATCAATCATATTTTTGAAAATACTGATAAACAAATCTTTATTGGGGAAGGTGATGATATACAATTAAGAAAAATATTAGGTTCAAATGATAAAAATCTAATTTTATCTGCATTTCAAAACTATGAGATTGTCTTTATTGACGAGGCTCAAAGAATACCTGATATCGGATGGGGACTTAAAATATTAGTCGATAATTTACCTGATACAATAATTATAGCAAGCGGTTCATCATCTTTTCAATTATCTTCTCA
Organism: Bacteroidales bacterium; assembly: GCA_030600625.1. The sequence continues at coordinate 1,769 of JAUVLS010000243.1, read as the reverse complement.
GGTTGGGGCACCATTAACAGGAAGAAGCATAACATCAATGTTGTTTCCAATTTCTGTATTAGAATTAAACAATCAATTCGGAGGGATGCATATTTTTCAAAACTTAGAAAATTATTTAATATATGGGATGTATCCTGAAACATTAAACAAAAAAAATAATCAGGACAAGATTTCTTATCTGTTAGAACTTAGAAACTCATATTTATTAAAAGATATTCTTGAGTTGGAAAATGTAAAGAATTCCGACAAGATGTTTGATTTATTGCTCTTAATAGCATTTCAGATAGGTAACGAGGTGTCATTAAGCGAATTAGGGAATTCTTTAGGTATAGCAAAGCAAACAGTTGCTCGCTATCTTGATTTATTGGAAAAGGCTTTTATCATAAAAAAAATAGGTGGTTTTTCTAAGAATTTACGTAAAGAGGTCACTAAAAGTAATCGTTATTATTTTTTTGATAATGGCATACGTAATGCAATTATTAACAACTTTAATATTTTAGAACAGCGCAATGATACAGGAATGCTTTGGGAAAACTTCATGGTAATGGAACGTATTAAAAAGCAACATTACCATAATATATATTGTAATAATTATTTTTGGAGAACATATAATCAAAAAGAAGTAGATCTTGTCGAAGAACGCGAGGGAAAGTTATTTGGTTATGAATTTAAATGGAGTACAAAAAGTAAAAAAATCCAGCAAGAATGGTTAGATACATACGAAAATGCAAGTTTCGAAATTATAAATAAAGAAAATTTCTTACCATTTATTCAGTAGTTATACCATAATTATAATAACCATGAAAAAACTTCTCCCCCTATTTTTAATTCTTGCTATGAGTTGCAATCCTAAAGTAAACATGGAACAAGAAAAAGAAACCTGCCTGCCGGCAGGCAAGGAACTTTTACAAACCGATATTGATTTTTCAAACAGATCTATTGAAGTTGGTAATCACCAGGCATTTCTGGAATTTGCGTCACCTGATGTTGTTTTGTTAAAGCCCAATTCGTATCCAATTGTTGGTAAGCAAGCTATGAAGCAATTGTATTCAGAATTATCTGATTCCGGTTATCGACTAACATGGAAACCAAGTTTTGCACGAGTTTCTGAATCAGGTGATTTAGGATATACTTTTGGAATATATTTACTGGAAATTACAGAAGCCCGCCTGCCGGACGGGCAGGGAAAACAAAAAGGTCAAATACAACAAGGAACCTATTGTTCCATTTGGGAAAAGAATGCAAAGGGTGAATGGCGATTTGTTTTAGATACTGGAAATCCAGGATTAGAACCAAAGGACAATAATCAATAATCAAACACCATTTTCCAATAAACAAAGCAAGCGGACTAAAAAAATATGATGTTTTTTACATTTTGTAAATTAAACAAATTGATAATTGAGTTCAGTCTAAAAACCCTGCCAGAGTTAATTTTGTTAAAATTATAAATTACACAAGACTGGTTACTTACCTATTAACACAACTCTGGCAGGGTTGATAATTTGAATTTATTCTTTTTATACCAGACTCATAATTGAAAATTTGAAAATTCTTATCTTTGTACATAATTTTCAAAAAAATACTATCGTGAAAAATCTTAATCTTAAATCCATATTCGATTCTTTTAATCAATTTAATATTTTGATTATTGGCGATGTAATGATCGATTCATACATGTGGGGAAAGGTAAATCGTATTTCGCCTGAAGCTCCTGTCCCAATCATTATGAGTGCTAAACAAGAAAATCGTTTGGGAGGTGCTGCTAATGT
>JAUVLS010000150.1 GCA_030600625.1 Bacteroidales bacterium | reverse complement strand
GTTGTATTTCACCAATTGAACAATTGAACAATGAAACCCCGATACGCTTATTCTTCGCTGCGAGACAGGCAATTGAGCAATTTATTTATTAACTCTGTGAACACTTACTTTTTCTTCCTGCTAATTCTGTTCCAAAATTTACCAAGTAGTTCAGAAAAGGAATTGAATTCTTCACGATAAAAGATCCCAACACCTTGTGTATATGGAGCGTTTTCGTACTGCAGTTTATCGTTAGATTCATTAAAAGCCCTTACACGTAATTTGCCACTTTTATTAATTTTAACATCAACACTAAAATCGCCAACAATGTTACTTGTCTGATCAATAGCTTGTCCGCCATATCCAACATTACCGTCAATACTAACTCTGTCGTCAAAAATTTGAGTCGATAATGCTACTTCAACTTCGTCTTGTGATATTTCGTCTCCGGGCCTGTAATTAACACCAATATCCCAATCATCACTAATTTGCGACAACCAATGACTTAATTGATTTGATAACAATTCACTAGCAGTTACTGTGCCTATACCTGTTGTTGTGCTTGAACTATTAGTTACACCAGATGTTTGTTCGCGCATAAACGAGTTTAATACAAGTAATGAAAGAAATTGTTTGTTAAGTTTTTCTTCAGTGTTTATAGCTGTTTTTAAAAGTGTTTTGGCTTCTTCGTCGGCTGTAGGAAGATTAATATCAAATCGAATATTCGGATTCATTAAATTATCTGTAAGATATACCTGGCACTCAACAGGAATACGTTTTGCATAATCGTCGGTAGAATAATATGATAGAGTAGAATCAACAAGACTGCTTAACGAGGTTTTTAAGCCATAAATAGCTTCAATATCAATATTAGCATTGTAAGGTTCCCCATTCCAGAGGATGTTACCACCGTGCTTAATTTTAAATTTTTTGTTAATCACATCTTGAAGGGTAAATAAATAATCTCCTTTTTCAATAGTAAAATCACCATACATTTTAAAGTCATTATCGGCATCAATTTCCATTTTTAAATTACCTTCACCTGTACCACGTATCATATCACCAATTGTAGAATCAAAAATTAACAAGGCTTCTGCGTCAGGTGTAATTTCCAAATCAAAATTTAAACCAAATCCTGAATAATCGTAGTTATATTCTAAAGTGTTTGTTTCAACTTCTTCGTTTTTATTTATAAAAGTTAAGAAACCTGATTGGTCAGCATCTTGCAATTGAGTTAAAGGGATATTAATTTTAGTATTTTTTTCAGTTTTGGCCGAAATATCAACAAATGTATTTCCTTTATTTCCATTTATTTTAACGATTCCCGAAATAAACGCAGTACCATAAAAAGATTCATTATCTGCCCTTGTAGTATTCAATGCATGAATGCTATTTGCATCAATATTAAAATTGAAACTAATATTTTTCTTGGGACCAAACTTAACAAATCCATTGGCTAGTCCCATATTACCATAAGTATCAAATGCATTAACATCCTTAAATATTAATGAATTTTTTTCTACTTGTACTTCTGTTGTAAAATTGTAGCGTGTTTTAATGTAATCAATTGTCATAGCAGCATCTTGTATATATAAGCTGCCATTGAAATTAGGTTGTTTTAATGTTCCGGTTACTAAAACGGCACCATCACTAATTCCGTTTATATTTGATGCAAAGCTATTTAAAAATGGATTTAAAATATTTAAACCTAATTTATCCAATATAATGTTAAACATAATGTTTTTATCATTTGGATAATAGTTGCCGGATATGTTAACAGTTCTTTTATTATTGTGTAAAGTTGAAGCTTCTACCTGAATGGCTTTATTCTTTTCAATCCAATGACTATTAATATGGGTATACCCAAGTTCTTCTTTATTTAAAATGAGATTATCAATCTCAAGATCGGCATGAAATAGAGGATTATTAAAAATACTGGAGAAATTGGCTTTACCATTAATTATTCCTTCAAACTCCAACTTCTTTTCTTTTGTAATAATGTTAACATGTGCAAGGTTTAAACTTCCAAAGTCAAAAAACAAAGTATCATCCGGGTTTTCTGAAATTTTGCCATTGACATCAAAATATTGATTTCCATGATTTATTCTAAAATTATTAATTGCAATTGAAGTAGTATCAATTTTAATTTGGGATTTATTGATAAACCAGAGCGAATCTTTTACGATTACTTGCGATGGTAAAATAGTAACTTTAAACGAAGGATCGTCAAACGGTTCTTTCTGACTAATATAAGTAGATGCCAGAATTTTCCCATCGTAATCAATCGTATCGGTATTGTCCCAATCAATTTTTAAATCAATATTATTGTTATGAGTTAATGATGTTGTTTTGAAGTTATCAAGTGTAAAATAATTGTTCAGTAAAAAACTGTTGCATTTTGTAAGAATTGTGAATATACTGTCATTTGAAAATGTGTTTACGGTCAAATCATTGAATGTATGTTTGTTATATTTAAATTCTTTCGCGAAAACATTTAAGAGCAGCATTTTTTGTTTTGCATTGTAGTTGAATCTTAAACTTGTACTATCGCTAAAAGAAATGGTTGGAATAAAAAATCTACTTATGATATTCGTTTTTTTTAAGTCTAAATCCAAGGTGAAATTATTATTATAATCTAAAGTTAAAGTATCGGTTGGTTCTTTTATTAGAGCCGACAGGTAATTATAATATAGATTTTTTAAGGATTGAAGTAGTAAACTTGATTTATAAGATCCAATTAGTAAAGCATCAATATAATCTGATCTAAATTTTATTCTATGAGTATCAGCAAATTGTTCAGAAATGAGCTTTAAGGTATCAAAAGCCATTTCTTCATTAAGTTTTATAAGCTTTGTATTTGAAAAATTAATTTCACCAACTGCATTGTCCACATCAATTCCTTCGAAATTGGCAGTTACGTCAAATGATAAGCTGGCGGTAGTATCTTTTTTATCAATATTTAAACCATAAAGGTTTGTATTTGGAACCGATGCTTTAAAATTAAAAGCAGGGATTTCTTTTGAAAAATCTATTCCTCCCCTGAAATCAACTTGAATATTAGGGTCAGAAATGCTTAAATACCCGTCGTATGTTCTTTCCGTTAAATATCCATCTAGTATAATGTTCTGATAATTGTAATCATTAATTTCAATATTATGAATAACACCTTTGGTTGTGCCTTTAATGGTTTTATTGGTGCTTGTTGTTCCCTTAATTTGAGCATTCATACTAATTTTACCGATTATTTCGGTACCACTTACCAGTTCTCCAACATTAAAATTACTTGTTTTTAGATTTCCACTAAATGCCAAAGTTTTGGAAGTATCAGATTGTAAAGAAAGGTCGGTTGAAATATTGCCGAGATCAGAAGTAAATTTCCCGTAGGTTACAAAATCATTATAGAATCCTGCAAAATTACCTTTGTAACTGATTATTCCTAATTTATCAAAACTTTCGGGAATTGAAAAACCATTCCCTTTTTTAAAGAATTTATTGATTATCTCAAAATCTTTGGCGCAAGTTGTTAATTTCTTAAAATCAACATACATAAACATTTGCTTATGATCTGGTAATCCGCTTAGATTAAAGTCAGTAATTAATTCGGTTTGTTCGCCAATGTGGAATTTTACATTTTTCCCTTTGAAAGTACTGAGCTTACTGTATACCCTCCCTGAAAGTACTGTGTTTACAGGAATGTTTTGAAATATTTGAGAAAAATAACCTATATCAATAAAACTTACATTTGATTCCTGAAAAGCAAAATCCAAGTATATGTTTTTAGCAAATTGTTGGTATTCTTTAAAATCGTTATGGCGAAAAATTAAAGAATCGGAATTAATATAGGAGTAAGGAGTCCTGATTGTCAGATTTCTGAAAATCATGTGTTGTTTTCCAATACTCATGTTTAATTTTATATTATAAGCAAAAAATCCTGTCTTTTCTCTGAATTTTAGTTTTTTAATATAGAAATCTACAACACCATTTTTAATTGTAAGATTTCTTACATCTAAATCTTCTATATGACAGAATAAATCATTGAAATTGACTACTCCCTGTTTTTTTTGTATTTTCTTAAAAGATTTAAACCGGAAAGTTGACTTGTGCATTTCAATGTTTTTAAAAGATATTTGCCACTTAGGTTTATTATTAACGGATGTATCTTTTTTGTGAGTATCCTCTGTGACAAACTTGATATTTATAGCTTGTAAAGAATCAAATTTATGTAGATAGATTTTGGCATTAACTAAGTTTATATTACTTAGGTCAATTATTCGCTGTTTTTTATCAAACTTTTTTAAGTTGCAAATTATCTCTTCTGAAAAAAGCAATGTATCTTTTAGTTGATCTTCGATATATACATTTTTTAACACTACACGATTAAAAAATTTAAAATTCACTGATTCAACTTCGAACTTAGCATTCAGATTTTCAGAAATTTCTTTGGCAATTTTTTGGGTAAGAAAGGTTTGAACTTTACTGTTTTGTAAAACAAAAAAAGCTATTGTTGGTATTGCTATTAATACCAACAAAAAAACAATCAATATTTTATATATTTTTTTAATACTTTTGTCCTTTGAAACTCTAACGCAAAAGAAGCAAAAAAAATTATAAATAACTTAAATTCTAAGCAATAAATGAGCGTTACAATACTTGGGATAGAATCATCGTGTGATGATACTTCAGCAGCAATTATTAAAGATGGTTATATTTTATCAAATATAATTGCTAATCAGGACGTTCATAAAGCTTATGGAGGTGTTGTCCCTGAGTTAGCTTCGAGGGCACATCAGAAGAATATTATTCCCGTTGTTGATCAGGCATTAAAACTTGCAAAAGTTTCGAAAAATAATA